>WFTN01000446.1 GCA_015485455.1 Planctomycetota bacterium
GTCGATAGATTGAGACATGGCTTGGGGAGGACTGCCACAGAAATCTTTTCCCAGCATGATCAAGTCAATGTCGATCTTGCCGGATGGAACTTTTGTTCGTTCACGGAGTGCCGATTCAATTGTTAGTTGTAATTCAAGTCGAACAGGAGACTGTTCATCTTGTCCATGCAGGACTCATGCGAAAACGAAGAGGAAAAGGGAAGTCAGCGACCGAATTGATTTGAACATCTGTAGATCCATCCATGAGAAATGCGAAGCGCATTTCATCAGAATCACACACCCAGGTAAACCCTTCTCCAGAGGAATAGGAAACACCTTGGGGATCTCAGATTATATTCAGTGAATTAGCGGTTGGTGTGACTTAAACGAAGAATTGCCCAAAGGGCGTGGTCTTGAGTGGCAAAGCACTGCCTCGATTCAAAATCTTTTCCCCAGGGAAAACTAACCGCAACATCGCCACCAGCCAGGACTGTTGGCATTCCCACGGTGATGCTTTCTTCATCATTGAAGCTCTTGCCAAAGGCCAAACCGATTGCTGCCGTTAAGGTGCCCATGGCCTGGGCAATGTCGGCTCCTTTGGGCCCGGCCTCCACCGCGCATCCAGCGATTTTCTGGGTGAGCTTGACACTGGCATCTGAAGGAACCAAAAGAATGAGGGAGCCAATCCAACCTGTGCCCATAAGGGAGACCTGGCAGGTCAACATTCGCCCTAAATGGCGACGCTGATCTTCAATGGAAACACGACGGGCATCCAAGGTGGCAACACGATGCAAGACATCCAAGATGGCTTGTTCAACCCGTTGTTCGAGGCTTTTTCTTAAGGTCGGTGTAGCTGTCTGCATTCTTGTCTCCGCATTCGGACCATGGGCTCATGGGTATTTCTCGTCTCAATCCACCCTGACCTTGAATAATCATTCAATAAAACTCAAAAACGAAGCTCAAAATGATCGCTATACTCTTTGGGGTCACGATGTTAGAAGTATTCTGATCTCTGTGACGAATGTCTCGTTTGAGTCGAATTAAGAGCCGATGGACAGCATAAATACCCAAACTTCGATGCAACCATCTGGATCTTGGCTGGTCACGGGGGCCAGCAGCGGCATCGGTGCGGAAATCGCTGTGCTCTTGAGAAACAAAGCAAAGAGGCTGATTTTGGTGGGGCGAAATGAAGAGCGCCTCCAAGAAACTGCCCAGCGCTGTGGTGGCGAGAATGGTCTTTACATTGAAATCATCGTGCAAGACCTCAGCTTTGAGGGCGCGGGAAACGACTTGGCTCATCTCATAACCGATCGAAACGAAGTCTTGGCGGGCATGGTCTTGGCCGCTGGGGCGACGGAGAGAGCCACCGTTGCCCAAGCCTCCCCCGAATCAATCCAGCAACAAATCCATCTGAATTCACTGGAACACGGTGAGCTTTTACACCAACTGGCAAAGCCCATGGTAGCCATGGGAACCGGCAAGATCCTTCTGGTTGCTAGCATGGCAGGTTTTTTTGGTATTCCGGGGCAAGGGGCCTATGCCGCTAGTAAAGCTTGGCTTGTGAGTTTGGGTTGCGCTTTGCACCACGAGCTGCGGTCCCAAGGGGTCGATCTCACCACTCTTTGTCCGGGTGCGACCCGAACACGTTTCTTTGACCGATCAGGTATCAGTTTGAACGAAGGATGGGCCAAAAAGGCCAATTGGCAAACCCCTGAGGAAGTCGCTCTCTTTGCGATGAAAGCCCTCGAACAAAGGAGGATGATCGCAGTTCCCCACTGGCGCAATCGAGCGATCCTGACATGCATGCGTTTATTGTCCAGGACAGTGATCATTGCCGCAGTCGCGAAGGAACTTAGAAAACAATGAGCTCTGGAGAAACATTCAAGAGTACACCCCACCGAGTCTTTGGCGTTTTTCGCGCCCCAGAAACCGCCGCCGTGTGGATGATTCTGGTCTTACTCATTTTCTTTGGTCTCTGGTCATGGATCGAAGGAGAAGCCTCAAAGGATTCGCGCCAGACTTCCTTAGTAAAGCTGAAAGTCGACCCCAACGACAAAGAGCAATTCTCTTTAGAATTCACCTCTGCCACCCCCCGATACCTGGCGATTTACCAATGCTCAGATGGTGATCTGCCCCAACAAGTATTCCCCAAGTTAGGTCCTCCCAAAAATTTGCCATGGCCTCTTCCGCCCCGACAAAAACACCGATTGCCAGGAAACGGAAATGAGTATTTTCGCTTCACAAGTCTCAAGCCTGGTCGTCTGCTTGTTCTCAGTTCAGAATTTGGACCTCCCGCCCTTCCTCCTGAACTTTGGCAACAAAAACTCGACTCCCCGGACGGCACGATAAAGAAAACCTTCTACCGTGTCTTCTACGTTCACGGTGGACAACAGCCATGAAAAAATTCTTCCGAGGCAAACGCGTTCTGATTACAGGAGCATCCAGCGGCATTGGACAGGCTTTTGTCCGTCTTCTCGCCGCCGAAGGGGCAACCTGTGTCATCGTCGCCAGAAGACGGGACCGTTTAGAGA
>WFTN01000447.1 GCA_015485455.1 Planctomycetota bacterium
ACTTCTCCTGGCTTCGACCATCGCAACCATCATCGCCATGGCCTGGGCGGTGGGCATTACTCCGAAGGTTTGGGAACGGTGGCGAGAAAACGAAATTATGTCAGGAGCCGATCCCATCAACGTGGGCGACTTCACCTCTGCCCTCTTGATCTTCAGCGTTGGTTATGTGCTCAGTTGTACACTCCGCGATCTCTTCGTCATTGGCGGACTATCGAAGTCAACAGAAGATCACCGGGGAACTCGCTATGCCTGGGGCACTTTGACATTTTATATTGCTATGTGCTTGACGCTTATTTTCGGCTTAAGATCCTTGAGCATCGACCTTTCTAAGTACAGTTGGTTGTTGGGTACGGCGGGCGTAGCTCTTGGTTTCGGCATGACAGAGATCCTCTCCAACTTCGTCTGCGGCATCATTCTGTTTGTCGAACGCCCGGTGCAAGTGGGCGACATCATTACCGTTGGCGACGTGGAAGGGGATGTGCGCCGCATTTCCATTCGTTCAACCATTGTTCAAACCCGTGATGGCGTTTCAATTATTCTTCCCAACCGCCGTTTGATCGAAGCAGACGTGGTGAACTGGTCTCATAGCGACCCACTCACAAGGCTGAAGATCAGGGTTGGTGCGGCTTATGGCTCCGATGTTGCCTTAGTCAAGAAGGCACTTCTTGAAGTGGCAGAACGAGAAGGACGAATTCTCAGTCGCCCCCACCCGGAGGTCAGCTTCATCGAATTCGGCGAAAGCGAACTCTCCTTCCAACTCTTGACCTGGCTTCCGACTCCTGACATCACTGTCCATCGTCGCGTGCGTTCAGACATGAACTCAGCGGTGGATGCAGCCTTTCGTCGCTTTGGTATTGAGATTCCATTCCCTCAACGTGACCTCCACCTGAAGACAACGCCAGAAACCATAGCGAAAGCCAAACTTGAAGAGGAAGAAAGAGAAGCTGAGCAAGCGGCCACAGACGAGAACAAAAACAAAGGGATTTCGCTGCCATGAAGCGACGGCTAAATACGCTGGCTTTGAATGGACAGCTCGTCGATATGGAAACGGAATTGGGGTTGATCAAGAAGATTGGCCCCTGTGGTTCCTTAGGTGAAGCAAGAGATGCCGACAGCATCGACTTCGAGGGTGCTTTCGTTTTCCCCGGGTTCACCGACCTTCAGATCAACGGTAGTTTCGGCCACGACTTCGCTTTGAATCCGAAGAGCATTTGGGACGTTGCCCGCAAGTTACCACAGCATGGTGTCTGCTCTTTCTTGCCAACAATCGTCACCGCCGCTGACGCCACAATCGAAGCGGCCTTGAGGACAATTGAAGAGGGTCCCCCCGAGAATTTTGTGGGCGCCATGCCCCTAGGGATTCACGCCGAGGGTCCCTTTTTGGCGGCTTCCAAGAAGGGAGCACACGATGAATCCCTGATGCAAGAGCCCAGTGAGCGCCCCTCCTGGCTCTTCTCACCAACATTGAAAATAGTGACTTTGGCACCTGAGCTTCCTGGTTCGAAAGAGTTAGTCGAAGAACTGGTTGCGAATGGCGTGCTTGTTTCCGCCGGTCACACCATGGCGACGAGCGAAACCATCCAAAATGCTGCCTCCCATGGACTCAAGTATGGCACTCATCTCTTCAACGCCATGAGCGGCTTGGACCACCGAAATCCTGGAGCAGCCGCTGCTTTGTTGGAAAACGACTCGATTACTTGTGGGCTCATCGTCGATGGCATTCATGTTCATGAGCAGATGATCCGCTTAGCATGGCGGCTCAAGGGCAGACACAAACTCAATTTGGTCACCGATGCTGTGGCCGCTGCGGGCATGCCAGATGGAAGTTACACCCTGTCTGGCTTTGACGTTCAAGTGAGGGATGGAGCCGTTCGGCTGAAAGACGGCACTTTGGCAGGGAGTAGCCTCACTATGGATCAAGCCCTCAAGAATTTGAAGACCATCACCGGTTGTTCTTGGGCTCATGGGGTTCACACCATCACCTGCACCCCTGCCCATTTGCTGGGCCTACCTCAACCGATCATTGCAGAAAATGAAACTGCAACCCTCACCTGTCTATCAGATGAAGGCACTATCCTCTTCACCATGATCGACGGTGCCATCGCCTACCAACGACCCTGAGGACAGGAGAGATCATCCCTGTGCCAAGGAGTTCTTGGCCCAGGAGTTCTCGTTCTCTATGCTTTGAATGAGCGGCACCGAAGGGAAACAATCAGCCTCTACCGCCCCAAGAAGAGCACCCAGAGATCAGCCTAAGCCTTGTCTCCTGAACGACTTCCGCGAGATATAGTCGTTGGCATCTCCTTTGCGAGTTTCGAGAACATGAAACAAGAGAATCGAACAATCCTTTTCCTCTTCTTGGCCCTGGCCCTGGCCGCCGTGGTTGCTGGGATTTCTCTGGGGACCCAGGCCAAAGATGAAGACTGGAATCTAGAAGGCAGCACGAGCAAGGATTGCCCCAGGGCGGTTAGCCGAGCCAAAGCGCCGATCTCAGAAATTGTCAAGACCACAAAGACCCAGCACACCGTCCAAGAGGACGGTCCAAGAGTGAGCCGATTCACCAGGCCCTTCGGCAAGGCCATCACCATTCGCGGTTTGGTAACGGATGTTAAAAGACAGATTCCTATCGCCAATGCCCTTGTCCGCCTCTATTTCCGAGGGTCTCAAGACTGCCACCTATTTATCCAGGAAGTCAAAACGAATCAGGATGGTCGGTTCTCAATCGAAACTTTGAAATTGGAGAAGCTCAATCGACTCAGTATTGAGGACGGTGTGTTTGTCGCCCTATCGGACGCAGCCGGTTTCACGCCGGAGTTGGAAGAAGAACGTTTTTGCGAAAGCGATGGCGCTGTCGAATTTGCCAATGAAATGGAAAGAGGCGGGGCTATTCGGGGGCGCTGCGTAACTCCGGATGGCAAGCCTGTCACCCAAGGCACATTCACTTTGTACGAATTTTCCGCTGAGGAAGGCTATGAGCAACTTGATTGGGGAGAGATCTTAGGCGATGGGACTTTCGTATCATCATTGGCAAGCCCGACGAGAATTCTCCTAGCCTTTGAATGCCCCCAAGGCTACGGTGAAGTGAAGGATGTTCAGGCGTCAACCCAAGAAGTGATCGATCTCGGGGACATTATCATTCGAGAGGAAGGGACGATTTCTGGGCGCGTCACTTTCCCTTCTGGCAATCCTGTTCCTGGGGTGCGCCTTGGGGCCTATGCAAACGACAGCGTTGACGAAGAGGGTGAGGAAAGCGAAGATGCCGACACGACGCAAGAATTTGATCCCCGCCATGTTTTCACGACAACGGACGCAAACGGTTATTTTCGCCTAACTGGGCTTAAGGTCGGCATGAAGTACATCGTCGAGTTTGAAGGCCAGAAGGCTCCTGATGAGAATGTCTACTTGGCCCCGTCAAACGATCTCTTGCTTATTCACGCAGGTAGGCACTTGGCAGTCCAAGTCGTCGACCAAGACAGAGTTCCTATCTTGGGAGCTAACATTGATCTTGCGGAATTGTCGAAAGACAAATCCGGCCAACCGCAGCTCAAATACATCGAATCTGAGGCTGAGGATATGGCAAGAGAAACTGACTGGTCCTATTTCTCCATAGATCACTCAGGACCGTTGGTGGTTGCATCTTGGATCAGTACGGGTAAAGATATTCAACGCATTGAGGAGACGATCAACTCAGTCCAACTGGGTCTCACGAAAGTTAGACTGGTTGCCGCGAGCCAAGACGATGACCGCAAGATGGTGCTCGACGTCTGGCACCCGAGGAACGGTCTGACCAAACGCTTCATGGCTTCACTCGCCTCACTGAAGACGGGGGAAATCGTACAAAATCTTCTCTGCAATGATTCCGGGATTGCCTACTTAACCGCTCTGCCCGATTCCTATGAGTTGCGCCTTTCGTCGGTAGACTATGACAAGGACACGAAACAGGGGCTCATGCTTGTCGAGCATCGAGAGATCATCAAGATTCCAGTAACCGGCGAGGTGAAGCACACAGTCCACCTACAGGAAGGGGGACGTATCAACTTAACCCTGTCTGGCGACCTACGCTTGCTCTTAGATCAAGTGGAACCAGTCTTCACCCGAGACGGGGGCAAAGAGAAATATTTGTTCAGATTTGGAGCGACAAGAGGTTGTTACACCCAATATTCGACCACACTCACCCTGGGCAAGAACACCGGAGAAGAGAACATCCTTCCAGGGCGCTACACGCTGGAAATTAACTCCAAGCATTTCCACCCTGTCCGCCAGTCATTCATGATTGAAAAGAACAAAGTCACAAACGTCTCCGTGGAGCTTCGACTCGTCAGGAAAGAACAGTAGGGTCCCATTCCATTCCGTTTGGGCTCCAATACCTCATCAAGGTGCCAACACGAGTTTCAGTCCATTGGAACCGAAAATAAATGGGGCCGTCTCAAATATTTGTATATAGACAGAAGTCCCTGCCAAGGCAGCGTTGTACCTTGAGATGTTGGGGGCCATGAGTTTACCCGAAGCGTCAAATCCGAATGTCCCGGTCTCAATGAGATTCACCGAATCGGTGGCGATCAATAGAGGGAAACCAAATCCCGACGGAAAGACTGTTGGTGCCAAACTCACCACGGATAATCCAAGCCCCCCGGGGGTTGCGCCGGTCACGAGAAGCGTACCGCTGCCGGCGAAAGGATCACCCCCATTGGGGACCCAAACAACCTTCAGGTCAAGCCCTGACAAACTGAAGTCATAGCTGAGTGAAGGCAAGACTGGTGAGAAGCCAATGGTAACGGAACCTGCACCGATCCCACTATCATCATTAAGATGAGCACCAGCAAGGATGTCAGCAAAACCATCAAGGTTGGCATCCCCCATGCTTGCGGAGGCGCTGCCCAATCGCCCACCAAGTGCTTGGCCATCTATCTCTCGAATATTGCTGCCATCATAGCCAGAGAACACGCGCACGCTTCCCCCATTGGCAATGAGATTGCCCGCAAAGGGTGCTCCACCAATCACGTCGTCGAAGCCATCTCCATTGACGTCGCCACTCATGTCAACAGAGAAACCGAACTGATCGCCGACCTGAGCCCCCAAGAGGATATGGAGAGGGAGCCCGGTTGCTCCAGAAATAACCACAACCCGGCCAGCATCGGTGCCATTGTCATTAGCTAAAGGGATGCCAACAATGACATCACCGTAGCCGTCACAATCGACATCGCCTCCGCCTCCAACAGACCAGCCAAACTGTTCGTTGGCGCTACTCCCCTGCAAAGACAACAAGATTGAACCGTCAAATCCTGAATAGACGAAGGCCGCACCAGCATTTGTCCCAGCGCCGTCGTCGAAGCGAGACCCTACAATAACATCAGCAAAGCCATCTAAGTTCACATCGCCCGCACCACTGACGGCACCGCCAAGCTGGACACCACCTTGACTGCCGTCAAAGACGAATAGGATCGAGCCATCGATTCCCGAGAATACCAAAGCTGAACCTGAGTCGGGACCAACACCATCATGAAGCCGGGCACCAATAATAACATCGGCAAAGCCATCACCATTAACATCTCCCGCACCATCAATCGCACGCCCGAATTCGTCGCCAGCTGCACTACCCAGGAAAGTGTAGAGGATCCCACCATCTGCCCCTGAAAAGATCGTCGCGCTACCGGCATTGTTTCCGTTGCTATCTTCCTGGCTTGCGCCAACAGCGAAGTCAGGCGTTCCGTCGCCATTCACATCTCCGACACCCGCCACATCACGACCAAACTGATCGCCAAGGGAGCTGCCGTTCATTTGATAGAGCACCGACAAATCTTTGCCAGAATAGACAAACGCCTCTCCCGAGTTGATACCAAAATCAGCGCTCTTGGGTGCGCCAACCAAGAAATCTGGATATCCATCCCCATTGACATCACCAACGCCATCGACAGCGCGCCCGAATTGCTCACCAAGGGTCTGCCCTGAAATAGACATCACCGAGCCGCCAAGGGATTGCAAAGCCAGTTTCGCATTCAGCAGACCAGCTCCAAAAGTTGTGTCATATCCAACTGGGCCCAGGTCTTGTGCTGTCGCTTGCAAGATCGTTTCAATGTCAACCGGTGTCAACGTGGGGTCAAACGACAACATGAGAGCGGCGATTCCGGCAGCATAGGGAGAAGAAAATGACGTCCCATAAATCACCGCGTAATCAAGAGTTGAATAGCCTAGAGCGCCGAGGCGATCTGTCGTCAGGATATCCACGCCGGGGGCGACGAAGGCCAACCCTGGCCCCGTCGAACTGAAAGTCGCAAGTGCTCCGAAACGATCAACAGCCCCAACGGCATTCACAGCAGCAAGGCTCGCTGGATACTTCAAGCCGGGAATTCCAGAGTTTCCCGCGGAAGCGAAGTGAATGATGCCTAGTTGCTTCGTATTGCTGTAGGCGTTAGCGATCGCATTTGAAGTGAATCCATAGAAGTTACTGTTGTTGGTGACACGAGCACCAATGCTGTTCGCCCAATTCAGGCCATTCACTGTCGCCGCGCTGGTCCCATTCCATGCACCATTGCAAAGGGAAATGTCTGCAATGAACGTACGAGCGGAGGCGGAGAAGCATTTGGGCGCGACGCCGACGCCGCCAATATTGTTGTCGATTCTTGCAGTTATGCACCCGGCGACCGCGGTGCCATGAATCTCGCACATGTTGACCGGATTGCCATTGTTCGCCAAGGGATCGTTGGTGAAATCAGCTCCCGCGATCATGTTTAGATCTGGATGAGCCATTTCAATGCCGGATTCAAAAATAACGATCTTGATCGCCCCACTCCCCTTGGTGATGTCCCAGGCTTCCGCGACATCCATGTCAAAGTCATTCAAGCCGCCGGACTGCCCCGTATTGTCGAACGCCCATTGCGCCCCAAAGAAGACGTCGTTGGGAATGTATCCAGATTGCCCGCTGAAGTAGGCACTAGGCTCGGCCCATGCCACGCCCTCCTTCATGGCCAAACTATTAGCCACATGCAATGCTTCAAGACCACTTTTTCCACGTACTCTGAAACTCCAGGTGTTTGGCATACCACCCCAATTGGGCAGGAGATCAGAAACACCGGTCAAACTCGAAATCACCTTCCGTTGTTGTTTCAAAGAAAACTTGTCCGCTTTGAAACCAAGAAGCACAACCGGCTCAAAGTAGAGAGCACCTCCTAATTCGTCGAAGAAAACAGGAGAAGAAGATTGGCACTCTTTTACCCGACCCAATCTCTCGACCAACGATTCCACATCAGTCGAATTTTGCTCCGATTCACGCAATCGAAAGAAATAGACTCCCGGAATACCAGCAGGAACAATTTGTTCACGTGAGATGTCCTCTCCCATCTCCCTTCGCACAATTGCAAGAGGGTCGCCGTCACAAAAGACCGCAATGCGCGTCGAATCAAGAAGCAACTCTCTTGCTTCATCGGCATAGACATAGTGATAAGAAGCTTCCTGGCTAGCTAATCTGGGTGCCTGCACAATAACTGCCAACAGGGCGAGAACAATCGCTGGAACTAACCCCGGGGAGGATGAAGCGGCCCTTTCGGTCGATTCACTTCTTAGAAAAGGTCTATTGAACATGTTGTTTACCTCTCATAGGAATTTACTCCGCGCAGAACCATCATACATAAGTCGGGCGCACAGCTCACATCAAACCAGAATCGGCACGATCAAGTCAATGGCCTTGGACTCTTGGGGCAGTCCATGGCCTCGGGTGCCTTCAAACGATCAAAGCCGGCTTTTTGCAGCCCAAACAGTCGATTTGGGATAAAAGCCGTGCCACCTCTCGATGAGCCAGGCCGTAGCCGGGAGTGGTTGCATTTTTTGAGAATTGGAAGTGTTGCCCTTGGGACGGCCCAACATCATATTCCATGATCGACCAATTTCGTCGACAAACTCGCCTTCCCCCCGATAGAAAAATTTGTGCTTGCCTCTTACCCAAGCGGTGGCGTGCATGCCGTCTTTGTCGAAGAAGACAACGATGTCTTTGCCGTCAAAGCGATCATGAATGACACGCTCCCGCATAAGATCTTCCATCAAGAAGAGCTTGGCACTTGCACCTTGTCCGACGGAGACGCCGAATTTCTTGGCGTCTTTCTCCTTGAGGGTGAACGTACCCATGAATCCGCCACGGCCTTTGCCTTCAAGAACTAAAGAGTTGGGATGATTCTCAACCCAATTACCCCACGAGGTAATCGAACTTGAAATGAATGTGAGTTGAGACCCCTTCATTTCGCCTTTGACACATTCGCCCGTGGTATGTACCCAAAGCGATTTTGTGCCCCTGTCATACATGACAAAAGAGCGACGATAGAGAACACCTTCATGACCAAATTCAAGAACTTTGCCAGACAGTTTTCTGCTATACACGATAGCGGTTTGGCAAAGTGGTCACCAGGAGACAGCGATGGGAGTCTTGCCACAGACATCATTGCCGAGTTCATGAACCCCCATGATTGAAATGGGATAGGCTCTTGCTTCGCCGTCGCAGACCACACCGATAACGGCTTCATCAGAGGCCGTCTTGGCCTCCTTCGCCGTTGACATCTTGGGGTTGTCAAACACAGGAAATGAGTCACGGGGGGCAGCTCTGCGCGCGTTGGCGTCATAGTCTGACTCGAGATCATTCAGATCCCGTTCTGTGGGCATTGGCCTCCGTTTTCTGTGTTTTCGTTCTTCTTTCTTCGCTTCTTCTTGTCCTGTGACAGCTTTCGAAGTCTGAATCTTCGGCAGGTTGCCACGGATAACGCGGGCCGGCAAGATGACAATAAGCTGTTCTTTCGCGCCGCGATTCTTCAAAGATGCAAAAGGGCTGTCGTCCTTGATATCGGCCTTCGGTGTTTCAACAGCAAAACCAATGAACTGTCCATGGGCGTTGTAGACGCATGCGCCATTGAGATCACAGCCTTGTTGCAAGAAAGCCGCAACAGGTTCGGCGATAGCGCCTGCCAGGTGAATACGACTCGCTTTCAGAGCGAAGCCAAAACGCTCGTTAAGACGCCCTATACAGAGGAGTTCGTCTCCGAGTCTTGCCATGCCGTCTGCGTTCAGATCGACTGCTTTGAAGATCGCTCCTTTCGGATCATGAATAGCTAAGAAAGCGACGCCAAGGCTCTTATTCTCCTCGATGACTTTTGCCTGATAGAACCGGTCTTTCCCCAGGCGAACCGTTATCTTGCTGCGTACAGCATCATGTCTTCTATTGGGTCCCATTCTTGGCAGAGATGGACTGGATAGCATGGCTTGAGAAACGAGAATCACACCGTGGGGGTTGACAATGATTCCTGTCCCACTTTGTTCGACAACAAGAGTAGAATCATCCATCCCCATCATCTGGGCCATCTGACCAAGATCAAACTTGAACTCAGCAACAACAGTGACAAGAGAAGGTCCGGCGTCGAACAGTTGATCTAGAGCGCCATTCCAGACTTGAGCTGAACTTGGCGTCGCGACAGTGGAGAGAAGGAATAAGAGAATCAGAAAAGTCTTCATGCTTGGGCCTCGTTGAGTTCTGCCCCCAAGAATGATCGGGGGTTGGTCTAACCGAATTTCGATGAACCATCGATTGTCAGACTAATTCCGAACGAGTCAAGGCATCTATGGTCATTGGGGAAGATTAACCGGAACAATCGGCAAACTGTCCCGACCGCTTTTTTGATTTCGGACAGTCCATACGGAAAAACGGGGTTCATCACTGATGATGAACCCCGTCCTTATGAAACTTCAGCTTGTTGCCACCGTCCTATTGGAAGATGAGGACCAAGCAATTGGTGCTCGAAACGCCACCCGCCATTCCAGGATCACTTAAGCCAGCTTGCAAATAGATGCGGAAACCGGCGATGCTCGGGAGGTTCGGAATCGGAAAGGGCAAAGTTGCCATGCCGGAAGAAATCGTGGCGTTGAAACCTGCGGCAGGAAAGAGATCATCCTTGGGGATGCTCACCCATTGCAAGACTCCATTGCCAAGGTCCAAGAAGTCAGGCTGTCCAGCACCATAGAAAAATGCTGTTTCTCCGTTCACACCATTGCTCACATTCAAAGCGAACGAGGCGTTATTGATGGTAGGAGAACCTACTGCTGACAAAGCAGGGGTGCCGGCTGTACCAGCAGAACCCGCACCAAAAGTGAATGAAGTGGCAGAAGGGGCCGGATTGGGAGTGATTTCGATGACTCCACAGTAAATGGCCATCTCTGAGCCATTGTCATAGACAATGTCACGAGGGCCAGGTTCGGCGTTTGAGGCTACTGTTAGCGGAAAGATCTTAAAGCCATTGGAACCAATTGTCCCTGACCCCGTAGAGGCCGGGCCAAATGTAATGCCCTGTCCAACCATTGAAAACTGGTTGTCAGCGAAGGTGTCCACCGATGGCCCGACAACAACAACAAAAGTTGTGTCCCCTGGAGCCTTTTCGAAGCCAGATGCTGAGACCGAGAAACTGCCCGTTCCCGCAGGGAAGTCACCGATCTGCACCAAGTTGACCGTCTGGGCCGTGGCCGCCAAACTGACATCAACATTCGCCGTCACTGTTGCGGCTTGAACACGAATGGTGGTTGGTGTTGCATTGCCGCCTAAAAACGTTGTCTGGAATGTTGTGTTTTTGCCCGTGGTAAAAAACGAGCTCTGAATATTGGAGTCTGCAACGGGGCCATCCAAGGGCTCAACGTAAATCTGATAGGGCCCAGGAGCCAAACCGGAAATACTGTAGGTGCCGTCCGGAAGGCTCATAGCCGCCGCACCAATGGTGCCATCGACAACAGATCTTGCCACCACGTGAGCACCGTAGACATTCGATCCACTTTGGGTGATTGTCCCAGTGACAATGCCAGTAGACCAGAAATTCGGAATCGTCTGATAAACACCGTTAATCCCAGCAACATCATCAACACTGATACCTCGGGCATCAGTCGCTCCTGCTGACGTGGTAGGAAACATGGTTGCTGACGCAACAGCGCTGTGGTTCAAACCAAATGTGTGGCCGAATTCATGAGTGGCAACTCCTTGAATGTCAAACCGGGTAGTGGTCGCAAGAGTGGTGTAGCTCGTGGCAGAATTAAAGATGATATCGGCATCCACAATCTCCAATGACCCATTGAAGAAGACGAGGGATACAGCCAAAGCACTGCCAACGATGGCATTATTTGTCGCCGAGTTGATGAAAGTCACCAAGTTAATGCCATCGTTGGCACTATCTTGGGTGGCGACTGTACCGCCATCGGTGAAGCTTATCGCCGACACGTTCTCCCATTGCTGAGCAGCGGTCGTGCAAGCGCTTTGCACCAAACTTCCTGCCTCCACGTTGGGAATTGCGGGCAAGTTATTGACGGCGTCGTTGTAAACAAAAGTCACGGTGCTACCGACAAAACGGGCAGGACCGATATTTGCGCCACTTTGCTGCAAACCAATCACATGAGCCAGTGGTTTAGCTTCACCTTTTGGCCCACCATTGGGGGCAGCGAAAACAGGAGCAATCAGACCAAGACAGAGGAGAGCTATTAGGGTTTTCATTTCTTGCCCCCCTTCTTGGCTGTTTTCTTGGGAGATTTCTTCACAAGCTCAAGAACTTTCGCTTGGAATTCACTGAGGCTCACTTGAGTTGGTGACTTGTCACCCTTGGTGGCGAAGAAGTTGTTTGTGACATAGCGAAGCCCTTTGTCGAACAAAACAAGATCTTCATGGGTGGCGAAATTATGGACCACCCGGAATTTCCCTTGGATAGCGCCGTGGACGCGCTGCTGACCCAGAGTGTCTTTCTTGATGAAGAGCAAAACTCGCTCACCCTCACGAAATTTAGGCATGGATTCGACATGAAGTGTGATGTCACCGACCTTACCGCCCACTTCCGCTACGGTCATGGTTTTATCGCTGCTGCCCTTGAGGACACGTTCGATAGTGAGGTCTGTGTAAGTAAAAATGACCCGAGTCCCTTTGGCGTAACGAGCGCTTTGATTACCAACCTTGGCAATCACAATAAGCTCGGCTTCCGCCGCAAGCTGGGAAAGGTCCTTCTTGATCAAGATCGTCGCGTCAGAAACCGCTGTTGACATGCACAGAAGTGCTAACAGGATTGACGGAACGAGAAACAAACGGGCTTTCATCGATGCCTCCTTCACAAAATAGTTGGCGCAGCCGTTCCTTCAAAGAATGGGCAGTGCTTTTCCTATCGTCTGAATCAAACATACAATGGAATGTTATTCATCATAATCCTCTAAATTCTTGATGCTTATGCCTTTATGATATGAATACACAGATAAAAGATGGGTTGCGATGGCCTGCCAGATGCCGAGGGAGGAATTTTATGTTGTTTGAGCCAAGGCCGTCGTTCTTTCTCTTTGGTCACGAAAAGGAAAGAAAATGAATCCTCAAAACAGACGTCTCTTGGTCAGGCTCGGCCTCCTCCTGCTTATCGCCAGCCTTTGGTTGCTCTGGTCTGAATCGAGGGATGAACCAACTTTGGGCGTTACGCCTGATTCTGGGACTGAGCCCACCTTGGACACGGCAATGGATTCAGACATGGAATCGCCGGATTTGGGCAACGCCGATGGGAAGAAACGGGTTTCTGGTCAAGTCATCGATGCCCGAGGCCAGGGGGTCCCCGGGGCGACAGTTGAAGTACGCTTGGTGGCGGACGAGAAAGAAGCTCAAGATCCGAAACCTAGAGCGAAGGAATTCCCCCCCATCCACACCACCACCAGTGGCCAGGATGGTGCTTTTCAATTCCCTCCTCTTCCCATGGCTGACAACTTCTGGATCACGGCTGTGGGGCCGCAGAAACGACGAGCCGGCCAATTACGGTTGCCGGCATTCCGCGACTTGAGCCTCATCACGATTCCTGTTTACGAAGGCTTCACCTTGCGGGGCATCGTCGTTGAT
>WFTN01000448.1 GCA_015485455.1 Planctomycetota bacterium
AATCACGATTTTCTTGCCACGTCCATGCCCGAGGACTGTTGCTTCGACTGAAGCACCTGGGACGAAAGGCTTGCCGATTTGAAGAGCATCGCCACCGATTGCGGCTACCTCGTCAAAAGTAATTGTTGAACCCACTTCAACGTCTTTCGATTGAACCCGAAAAACCTGACCAGCTTCAACTTTGTATTGATGGCCACCATCTTTGATGATTGCGTACATGAAAATGCTCCTTGGGGACTCCAGCAGGCATACCGGCCCTGTGAGTCGGGCAGTATGTTATCGCGCCATGAAATCTCTTCAAGGATGAGGAGACTTTCGGCAGCAACAACTAAACTGCACACATAAGTTATTCTGTGCTCACAAGTTACAAGCACATCTTTATTGCTATTTTTGACTAATTCTTAGCCGTGATTATCGAATCTCTTGATTTCATACTCTTCTGTGCTCATCCCGCCCTCACCGGAAACCACGATCGACCGTTTGAAGTCGGCTTCAATCCCGTCGATGCGGTCCTTCTTGTTGCGCTTTAGGAAGTCCGAAACGCGATGATTGCACTTGACGTGCACACGTTTCGCTCGGTTATTGGCAAAAACGTTGGTGATTTCTCGCAGGATTTTCAGGCCAATGCTGTCCACATTGCGGATAAACCCGTTGCCTCGGCACGTGGGACAAACCATGGCATTATTGCGATAGAGGCTCTGCCCCAGTCGCTGACGAGTCATCTCGATCATGCCGAAGTGAGAAATGCGAGCGATTTTCAGCCGCACCTTGTCCCGTAAGAACTGCTGACGAAATGCTTGCTCCACTTGCCTCTTGTGGGAGTCATTCTGCATATCAATGAAGTCATTGATGATGACACCACCCAAGTCACGAAGACGCAATTGGCGAGCGATCTCGACCAAGGCTTCCATATTGGTCTTAAAGGCCGTCTCCTCCAGATCGTCCTCACCGCGGTTCTTTCCGGAGTTGACGTCGATGGCTACCAGAGCTTCCGTTTGGTCAATGACGATGGAACCACCACTGGGCAAATTGACCTTGCGGTGGAAAAGCTTCTCGATTTCGTCTTCGAGACGAAACTTGTGAATCAAGGGGTGTTTGTCGTTATAGAACTTGATGCGATCGACACTGGAAGGCATCACCGAACGGACGAATTCTTGAGTCTTACGGAAGATGTTTTCGTTATCGATCCAAACTTCGTCTACATCCGGCGTGAAGTTGTCACGAATCGTGCGAATGACCACATCTGATTCTTGGTAGATCATCGCCGGAGAGCGTTCACTTTTGACCCTCTTGACAATGGTATTCCAAAGCTTGAGCAAGTACTCCAAGTCGCGGATGATGTCGCCCACATCTTGGCCTACACCGGCAGTGCGGATGATGTAGCCCATCCCGGGAGGAGGCTCAATCTTCGCCAGAAGACGTTTGAGGCGATTTCTCTCGGTTCGATCCTCAATCTTCTTCGACACACCGGAACGGGTCAGACTGGGCATGAGCACCAAGTAGCGCCCTGGAATCGACAAGTATGTCGTCAGGGTAGGCCCTTTCTTGCCAATGCCATCCTTGGTGATTTGAATGAGGACTTCCTGGCCTTTGGTGAGGTACTCATGGATGTTGCCGTGCTCACGGCGCCGCAGTGGTATCTCTGGGGCATCAGGGTTGTTTTGGCGATAGATCGGCAAAACATCGGAGACGTGAAGAAAACCATTGCGATCGCCACCGAAATCGACGAATGCCGCTCCGATGGATGGCTCGACGTTGGTCACCACACCTTTGTAAATATTGCCAAGATAAGAATCATTGGCTGTGCGCTCGCAGAAGAAGCCCTGAAGGACTGCGTCTTCTGTAATGGCGATCCGGACCTCTTCCGGATCCTCCGCGTTGATAAAGATCTTTGTTTCCATGCCGCTCCTCCGGGAGCTATGCCCACCATGTCCAAGGGACTGTGGGGCTTCGGGCTGTGTTTCTAGCAGCCATGCAACTCGCATTGCTGTTTGTGCGTTTACTCTATCCCAGTGCCAGGATTCCTCTGTGGGGAATTTCCTGAACTCCTCACCGCAAGCCAAGGGGCCCATCGGGGGGAACAGATAGACTTTGATACGAGAATTCAGCGGGAAGTCAAGGCAGGGAGGCATGTTGGCGGG
>WFTN01000449.1 GCA_015485455.1 Planctomycetota bacterium
ATCCAAGTTGGTGTCAATGCCCACAGAGGCTGCGGGTGGAATCGGATCATTGCACCACTCGGAGATAAACACCTGGCCAGGGAAACCGTTGGTGATTTGACCACGAATGATTGGTGTGATGCCGCCTGGGCCATAAATCTGAAGGTAGAAACCATCTGCCAACATCATTGTTGCGTCTGCAGCCGTAAACAAGGTCATGGATGCCTTAGCCGGACTCGCGGCAATGTTGAACAAATTGTAAATGGGACCACTCGTTCCAGGAGCGCCAGTTTCCAAAGTGATCAGCGCTGCGCCAGGGACATTGTGATGCACTGTGATTGTAACCAGGTCACCAGCATCCAAAGTCACGAATGCTTTGCCGATGGCGGTAGAAGTTGAGCCTCCGCCGGCCACTTGGGCAGCGTCGAGGTCAAAGGTAAAGGTTGTCTGCTGAGCGAAAACCGGCATGGCAAATAATGCCAAGACCAAAGCCACGAGGCGGCAAGTGCGTTGCATGGTCGAAATCTCCAGGATGTGCGAATGAAGTCGGAGGCATGTTCCATGGAAGGCCATGACATACCCGATAGAGTATCTTGCCAAAGGTGGACGACCTTTCAATCACTGGGTTAATACCCATGCAAAAATTCACCACTTACACCGGAAATCCCCGTTAAAACTGGCGTAAACACTCCTTTTCTCAGTTGCCAGCTACGGATTTCTTCGCCGTCCCGTTCTTCTAAGCCACAAATCACATAGACCCAGCTACATCCCGCACCCCAAGAGTCCCGGGCATGGCGCAAATCCGTGGTGGAAGGGGCAGAACGCCCCTGAGGATGAGAATGAAACACGCCCAAGATTTCCTTTTGACAAACCAAGGCTCGCCGCTCTATTTCTCGGTAATCCCTGGGGTCAATGCGAAATCGGTCGACTTCAGATGCCTCATTGGAAAGTGGTATGAATTGATCCACCGCGGCATCAGCGCTGTTCCGCTTGCCAAGGAGCAATCCACAGGCCTCTTGGGGGGCGTGAAGCTGACTCATAGACAGCAAGTCCTGGTTCAGTTGCTTAGGAAGAAAGAGCGTCTTGAGCATCTCCATAACTCACCGTCCTCCAATACCTTTGGGCTCTCAATCATGACCACAGCCTTCCCAATTGGGATTAAATAGTTTACGCCTATCTAATCAAATACGCCAAGGGGGCTCAGGACCCAGAAATACAGGAACGGGAAACCTCGACTGAGGGGTTTCGATCTTAGGAGAGAAAGATGAAGGCATCAGATCTATTCGTCAAGTGCTTGGAAGCGGAAGGTGTCGAGTACATCTTTGGTCTGCCCGGGGAAGAAAACGCAGACATCATGATTTCCCTTGAAGAATCGAATATTGATTTCGTTCTTTGTCGCCATGAGCAAGCTGCGGCCTTTATGGCCGACGTCTATGGGCGGCTCACTGGACGTGCCGGGGTTTGCCTGGGCACCTTGGGCCCAGGTGCAACCAACCTCATCACAGGAGTTGCTGACGGTAACATGGACCGTGCCCCCATGGTCGTCCTCACCGGGCAGGCAGACACCAAACGCCTACATAAAGAATCCCACCAAAACATGGACGTGGTTGCCATGTTCAAGCCCGTGACGAAATGGAACTTCAGCATCGTCCACCGGACCAACATCCCTGAAGTCGTCCGCAAGGCGTTTAAGGTGTCCCAAGCAGAAAAGCCCGGTGCCTGCCACATCGAGCTCCCCGAAGACATCGCCAAGCTTGAGCTCGACATGGAGCCCATGATTCCCAGAAAAGTCCGTCGTCCAGGGGCAGACCACAAAGCCGTGGCCCAGGCCATGGAATTGCTGAAAGCCGCCAAACACCCCATTGTCTTGGCAGGAAACGGTTCTCTGAGGAAACGAGCAGTGGCCCAACTTCGAGAATTCGCTAAGAAAAGCGGCATTGGCGTCGTCAGCACCTTCATGGGAAAAGGTGTGATCCCCCGGGACGATCCTCACTGCCTATTCACCATGGGGTTACAGTCCAGAGACCACATTAGCTGTGAAATGGAGAAAGCCGACCTTATCATGGCTGTGGGCTACGATCTGGTGGAATACCATCCTCAATTTTGGAATAGCGGCCGGGACAAGAAAATCATCCATATCGACTTCGAATCAGCAGAAGTGGAAGCAGCCTACAATGTGGATGTCGAAATCGTCGCGGACATCGCCGATTCCTTGTGGAACTTGAATGACATTCTCCCCTCGGAGCCCCTCTTTGACATCAGCAAGATGGCACCTTTGCGGGAGGCGATGCTCAAAGACCTCAATGAGTTCGCCAATGACAACACAGAAGGTGTCATCAAACCCCAAAAGGCACTCTACGACGTCCGCGAAGTCATGGGCCCGGACGATATCCTGCTTTCGGATGTGGGTGCTCACAAAATGTGGATCGGACGCTATTATCAATGCGACGAGCCCAATACCTGCCTTATCTCCAACGGATTCTGCACCATGGGATTCGCTCTTCCTGGGGCTATGGCCGCCAAGACCGTCTTCCCAGACCGCAAAGTCCTCTGCATTAACGGCGACGCTGGGGTCCTGATGAACATCCAAGACTTGGAAACTGCCGCCAGACGTAAACTGAACATCGTGGTCATGGTGTGGGAAGATCACCACTATGGGCTCATCAAGTGGAAGCAAGAAAACACCTTTGGCCGCCATTCTGAGCTCAATTTCACCAACCCAGATTGGGTGAAGCTGGCAGAATCCTTCGGCTGCTGGGGGGCTCGGGTCGAGAATTCTCGCGACCTCAAATCGACTTTAGAAGAGGCATTCACGAAAGACGGTCCGGCGGTTATTGTGATGCCTGTCGACTACAGCGAAAACAGCAAACTGACGGAGAAACTGGGTTCGATCACCTGCAAGCTCTGATCGTTAGGACCTGGGATCTAAGGAACTCATCGAGGGCCTGGTGGCGAATACGTTGGAATTAGAGCCCCCATCGGTGAGTAGAAGGTTTGAATCGACGTCGCAAACGCGGCGTCGATCTTTCCATTTAAGGAGTTCTCATGACTGAGATCATTTTCAAGATCACGGAAGCCGGTCAACCGAGCCGCGAAGAGCGCATTAGGGTGGGTATGAAAATTGGCCGCGACCCTCGTTGCGACATTGTCATCATGGATCCCAACTCATCCGGCCGCCATGCCCAAATCGTTGCCGAAGGCGAAGGCGTTGCCATTCAAGACTTGGGGAGCTCCAACAAGACTCGTATCGAAGATGGCCCTGCCCTCTCGAAGGGAGAACAGCACCGCTTAGGCCATGGCCTCAAATTGATGCTTGGCAAGTGTGCCATTGAAGTCATCATGAAGCCCTCCGCCAAGAACGCGAAAACGGAAAAAGCAGCTGCTCCCAGGGGCACAAAAACCGAACCTCAACCCATTCACCCTTATGGAGAAGCTGCAGCCCAAACGCAGACTCCAATTGACGAAGCCAAAGACGACGCAACCCAGCTTTCCAAACCAGAATCCGTCACACCGCAACAACCGAAACCAGAATCCGTCACACCGGCCCCCCTGGCCCCAAAGGTGCCCGACGAAAGTGTCACCGAGGCACAAGAGTCCCCGGTAAGCGATGCCCCCCAACCCGTCAAAGAAAAAACGACGGAAGCACAGCAGACAATCCCATCGGCCCCAGAAAAAGTAGCAGCGACGGAAGAACCCACAGAGGCTCAAAAGGTCGTTGTCCCTCCTAAGCCCCAAGCGCCGGACGAACCGGCGACGGAAAAGACAGAAACTCCCAAGGCCGATGAAGCCTCAGAAAAACCAGCTCCGAAAGCGAAGAAAGCAAGTCTCCCTGAAATCCCCCCCATGAAAGCCGGGACCAAGGAGCCGAAGGAATTTACCGTCAACCGCTACGAGATTGACCTTTCGACCTATACCGTCAAACACATCCCCTTCCAATGTGAAGATTTAGAAGACGTTTTGGGAGGTGCTGCTCGGGGCTTCAAGATCTTGGAGAACTACGACGTTGACGATGCTTATGCTCCGGAGGCCCCATTAGTCCTGAACTTGGGGTGTCTAAGCGGTAGCCAATTCATGACCGCCTTACGCACCTACTTCCATGCTTATTCGCCACTCAAATCTTCATTGGAAAACAAACCCAGCGCCATGTGGACAGCGGGGTCCGGCAAATTCGGTACCAAGCTGCGATCCCTGGGAATCGACGAAGTCATTTTCAAAGGTCGCGCAGTGATGCCGGTCTACCTACATATTCATTTGGAAGACGGAGCCACAGAACCCACCTTCACATTCGAAAATGGCAGACACCTTCAGGACAAACCTGCCAACGAGAAGATCCAACACCTCTACAGCAAATACCCAGAAGGTCAGTTCGCCGTGGTCGGGCCCGCTGGTGAAAACTACGACAGCGTGAATTATGCGGCCATTGCTCTTTCGACCATGAACCAACTGCGTAGCGGAGACATGAAAAGTCGTTTCTGTGGACGTGGGGGCATCGGCGGGGTCATGGGATCAAAGAACCTCTTGGGCATCGTGGCCGATGTCAAAGACCCAAAGAAAGAAAAAGTCGATGGTCTTAAAGAGATGAACCAATGGGTGGCCAGGGGCGAAGGTAGCCGTCGGTTCCGCGACAAGAAAAAAGGCGATGGTGGCGGGGGTACTTGGGCCAACATGATTGCCTTGGATCCTCTCAATGCCATGCCCGAATACAACTTCAACCCCACAGGCACAGAGGTCTCGCGGCAGTTGTGGCGGGAAGAGGTCGAAAAAGAAGGCAAGTATCTGATCAAAGATGAAGCCTGCTACGCCTGTGGAATCGCTTGTCACAAGAACATGTACACCAACGAAGACGGCAAGAAAGGCAAATACCACGCCAAATTTGACTACGAACCTCTCAACCTGCTCTCGTCGAACATCGGCATCTACGACATTGGGGAAGCAGCTGTATTAGTGGAGTTGGTCGATGACCTGTGCATGGATTCCATCTCTATTGGTGTCACTTTGGCCTATGCCATGGAATACAACAAACGCCGCAAGGATGCTGAACTTTCCTCGATCCTTCCTGATTACATCGAATACGGCAACTTCGAAGGCACCAAGCGGGCCATCGAAGAAATCGGGCGAGGGAAATTGCCTGTTCTAGGGCAGGGGACCAAGCGCTTGTCTGAAGCCTTGGGGGAAACTGACTATGCCATGCATTGCAAAGGCATGGAGTTCCCAGCCTACATGCCCCACGTCAATCCCGGCTATCCTTGGGCTTTGGCCGGTGGCCATATGTCCATGAAGACTTATTTGCTCTACGTTTTCGAAAAAGAGTCCGGCATGGATTACTGGGTGGATGCGATAACCAAGCGGGGCCCCATGATCATGCGCGACGACTTAATCGGCGTTTGCAAGTTCGCTGCCATGTGCGACGAGCACATGACTATGGCCTTAGGTGCCCTCTCTGACCTCAAAATAACCGAAGAAGAATTGCAGCGCGTTGTCATGCGCACCTTCTTGCGAGGCTATCGTTTGGAGAAGAAACAAGGCTTCACGGACTTGGACTACGCCATGCCAGCAGACGCCCTAAAGAAACAAGAGCACATGAAAATGGAGCACTTCAACACTCCCGAGTTCTTTGCAGAGTTACAAGGCAAGGTGACAGAAACCCTCGACAAAATGCTCATCGAAGAAGGCATCTAATCCGCATTCTCCCCGGGGTATCAATATGAATGCCCGGGGAGTCTCTTCCCCCCCCCCCACCAAACACATGTCTGACAAGAAATTCACCCCCCTCAAGTTCGGTTATGACAAGGCTTACATTCGGAAACTGAGCCAGGCTTTGGCGGATGTCTATGAAAACTTTGATCAGGAAGGATTCATCGACAACGTACTTCAAGCACCTTGGAATGACTTGGAACTCAAAGATCGCATGTATCGGATCGCAAATTCCATAGTTGCTTTCTTGCCATCAGGCTTTTCATCTGCCATCAAAATCGTTGATCAAGCGGTAAGTCATTTCGATGGTTATTTGGCCATGTTCTTCCCAGAATTCGTCGCCCTGAAGTTCGCCGAGAACGAATCAAAGAACTGGCATCCAGTCTGCAAGGCGCTGGCACGCTACACTCAATACTCCAGCTCAGAATTCGCCGTTCGCCCCATGATTATCCAAAACCAAGAGCGCATGTTGAAAGTCATGCTCGCTTGGACCAAGAACAAGAACGAGCATGTTCGTAGGTTAGCCAGTGAAGGATGCCGCCCTCGCTTGCCCTGGGCCATGTCCCTGCCAACCCTCAAGAAGGACCCACAGCCAATTCTTCCAATTCTAGAAGAACTTCGATCCGACGATTCAGAGTACGTGCGGCGAAGCGTGGCCAACAACCTCAACGATATTTCCAAGGACCATCCTGAAGTTATCCTAAACATCGCAGCTCGTTGGCTCCAAGAAGAGCCAAACAACAGCAACCGCAACAAGCTGGTCAAACATGCCCTTCGAACCCTCTTGAAGCAAGGAAACTCACGGGCACTCCGAATGTTCGGCTTTCGCAATCCCACTGCCATCCAAGTCAAAGATCTGGCACTCGCCCCGGCCCGAATCAAACGAGGCGGAGAGCTATCTTTCTCATTCTCAATTCACTGCCAGGGAGGATTAGGCAAGATTCGCTTAGAGTATGCTGTTTATTACCTCAAGAAGAATGGCACTCTGAGCCCCAAGGTCTTCAAGATCAGCGAGTTTGACAGCGAAGATTCTCTGCGAGTCGTTGAACGCTGCCACAAGTTTCACGACCTATCCACCCGCAAACATCACAAAGGCCAGCACAAGATTGCCATCATCGTCAATGGCGACGAAAAAGTAAGCCAAGCCTTCACGCTTTCGTGAAACTCAACTTATTCACAAGTTTGATACCAGGATAATATCTGTTTCGCTAATCCCAGGTTTTCAGGGTCACCCAAGCCCAGATCAAGATTCTTCGGGAATCCCAAATGCCCCCCTCGCTCGACCCAGCAAACTTTCAAACAAGAAGCCACGTTTTCTAAGTGAGGGCGAATGGTGAAAGCCGGGACCATAGGATCGTTCTCAGCGGCGATCAACAGGGATGGGATTCGAAGATCCCTCAACTTATGAGACACAGACTGGGTCCGGTAGTACTCTTCAACTGAGTTAAAACCGAAGCGAGGTACGACGGTCAGTTCATCCCATTCCCGAAACGTCTTAATGGCCAAGACTCTTTCCACAGGAGTTGGCACCTCATGCCCCACTTCGGCGACATGGGCATAGATCTCTTTAAGCCCTTTCAAGACATGACGCCGATAGAAGTTTCTCCCAACACCATCCATCCAATCAGAGCAAGCGCCCAAGTCAATGGGGCAACAAATAGCCGCCACTGCACGAACAGACTCGGCACCTGGCTCGGTGGCAAATTTGAGAGCCACATGTCCACCCACAGAGAATCCAAGGATGAAAACATTGTCAAATTTCTGGATAAAGGAATCCCGAATGAGGGCATGCAAGTCTGAAGTCAGGCCACAGTGATAAAAGTCTTGCCCCGAGCGATCTGCGCCCCGCATGTCAACAGAAAGGATCGCCAGGTCATCCCCACCTAATCGGGACATGGTTTCTCGGCAATAGGGGCTAGCTGCCCCCCCCCCCAGGCCATGCAAAAGAACAATAAGATTCTTCGCGTGATTCGAACCCAATAGGTAGCCGGAGATGGCGATTTCATGGCCATCATCGTAGTAGGACGTACTCCATGGTGCCCCTTGGGTTTGCCCAATGGTCACGTTCCCAATCAGGCGGGACACCACAGTCCAGATATGTCCGCTCAGGCGGCTCATGTCCATACAACAATCTCAGAAATTCAAACGGCCCCGTGATCTTAGTCAGCGCAAGAAGAAGTGCGAAAGTAAATTTTTACCCAATACCACCTACCATGAGTTGTCACCCTCGTTCTATCGCATCCGACGACTTTTCACGAGGGCAATGTCCAAACTCACGATGAAACATGATATTCCTCATCCCTAACCCGGCTAGTTCATGAGGTCATGGAGGTCCATGGGCTAATTTCTGATCTCTTAGGTATTCTTGGCTTGCTGTTCCTGGCCCCTAAACCAGGCTATAGGTTTCTACTATAGAATATCGAAACAATGTTGGCGACCATGATGGTAGGCGGGAAGAAATTCGCGAAGGCTTTGTCGTCCTGCTGTTGAACAAGGTGAGAATATCAGCACCGAGCTGTGCTACTGAACAACAGTTGTTGTCTGGCCTGGCCGCAGCAAGATCTTGTGTGTTCTTATGATGCCGAACTGAAACCCGGCTGGACTGATCTTCAACTCGAACCGCCCCGGACTAAGATTGTCCAACGTCACCTTCTTGTCAGCCGGAACTTTATAGATTCGTTTTTGGAAGGGTGCCTCAAGAGCCCGCAAGATAAGGGTCACTTTGCGCCCGGGCAGCACATGTTCAGGAGGATCGATGCTGAGTGTGCTGCCCTCCGTGGGCACTGGCCGTTTCAAAATTTCACCGGGAAGAAGTCGACGGCGCCCCAAAAATGCAACCGGCCCTTCTCCCGTGTCTAACCAGATATCCTGTTCTTCTTCAGGAATGTTCCCGGCAACGAGCTTATCGGCGAAGATCTGCAATGGGAGGCTAATGGTCTCTTCCGGGGTAGCCACACTGCGCAAGAACAGGCGACTTTTCTTGAGTTTCAAGACCCGAGGAGGCACGTCCTCAATTGCAACCTGAACCATAGGAGCCAATACCATTCTTAGTTTCACAGATCCTGCTCCTTGGGGGATCTCCAGAAAATCGGCGCCGGAGTCGAGTTGGCAAAGGGGATGGTAAGGGCGAATACGATAGAACTCTCTACCCGGAAGACGAAAATGGTAGTTGCCGTTGTCATCCTGCTTCAAGGAGACATTCCAAGGTGTTTCCCTATTCAAAAGTTCAATCTTGAGGTCTTCACGACTCACTTGTTCTGGCAGATCAAGAATGACTGGCAGATTGCGGCACTCGGTGAGATCGAGGGTCATGCTTCTGTCGTTCGCACCAGGCACGATCACAAACTCAGGACCTATGCAGCCACTTTGGGCATCAAAAACCCGATGACGTCCCGGGGCCAGTTCGGACCAGCGATATTGATGTTCGCCTATGCGCAGTGCTCCACCCCGCCCCACACGACGCCAGATGCCTCGCTTAGGTACCCACTGAGCAATCGCTGGTTCATAGAGCCCGTCATCTGGTTCCTGAACCGTGAGAACAGCGCTGCTCAGCCGCTTGAGTGACAACTCCCCTTTCAAGAGGCCAGTCTGGGTCAAGTCGAGCAGCACCTGATTGGCACCGTACTGGCTCGTCACGACTCCTACTGTGCATCGCTTCGACCCCGAGTCCGGCCAAACGTGAAAACGAATCAAACCGGCATCATCCTGGGTCTGGAGATCTGAACGTAAGGCTCCCCGGACTGCAAGCCGATAGTCAGCAGGCAGTCCGGGACGTCCGTCAATAGTGAATTGTAGCTCAACTTGACGGGGCGAGCGGAGAGTGACGACCTTCGTTTCTTCGCCGAGCTTTGCCGTTCCGAGAGAGAGATGATTCATCAACCAAGAATCAGGACGGCCAGCAAAAAGGTAAACCTCATCCGTGGCAAAGGGGCCAAGCCTCCCACAACCCAAAGAATCAGTCCTGACATGGCGAATAGCCTTATGGGGCTGATCGCTTGTGGCCGTCAACAAGACGCCAGGCTGTGGCTTTCCACGTTCATCCAAGACCCTCACTTCGAGGAAATGCTGCTCACTGAATGAAAGAGAGCGATCTCGAATCGCCTGGGCATCAACACGAGCAACGCGACCGTCGGCGGAGAGAATCAGGAGACTTTCGTCCAGATCCTGGAGCCCCTCAAGGACCACCTGGTTATCGAATAAAAGAGCGCGTACCCCAATGAGGGAATCCGTATTCAACAGTTCGAGAGGAGGAAGTGGTCCAGAGCCTTTCAAGCTGAAGCGAATCAAATTGCTCATGGACCAACCGGGATTCAGGTCCCATGTCTCAGCACCACCCGGTATCTCGGCTACGTAGGGTACAAAGGGCGAGCGATGGGCAAGCAACTTCAGAAACCTATTCTTAGGGAGCCCCTTCAAGGTCAAAGAACCTGGGCGGGCGACATCAACGATAGGGTTCTTCCATGGCCACGGGAGTTCCATGTTATCGATGCCCCGAGAAACGAAGAAACTCATAGCCAAGCGGCAAGGCAGCCTATGTTTTGCACCACGGACAGGCGTGATATTGACCTTCAGCACTCTGCCCTCAGTGAGAATAACTGATCGTTGAAGAGAAGCTCCCCCGTCAAGGCTGAAGGAAAGTTCTCCCACAAGCCCAGTTCCCTTGCTGCGGCACAGCATAAGATAGTCACCCGGAATCAGCCCACCGAGGCTAAGGCGGCCATCCCTGTTTGTCTTGTGTATCCCCAAAAACACGTTCTGCCGCATGGTCATCTCCATTTCGACAATGGGGATTCCCAGGGCATAGAGGGCCACTTCTGCCGACTCGCTAACCCCAGCAAGATTCCTGGTGAAGATATCAATCTCAGCCGCAGGTCTGAGCGCCATGGTGAATGGGTGAGGTTGCTGAATCGTCGGCTGTACCGGGAGCAGAGCTCGAATAGCGGCCATGCTGCCATCCTCCGACGATGCCCACAGACCAGGCAAGCGTCTCGGCCAACTGGAGGTACTGCCAGTGAACCAACCCTTTGGATCGACGGCCAATCTTGTGCTGTCCGTGCCGCAAAATGCCCGCAGCACGACGGTTGAGCCTCCTGATTCGGGAAGACCCGAAACACGTCCCTTGAAATTGCGTTGTTCTCGAGCGGGCCGTGGCCAGAAAGAAACGGTGGTGGTTCCTGGGGAGACCAAAGTCGGATCGGGGATGGGAGGCTGATCAGCTGTTCTGGAGACTCGAGTTCCTGCGGTGCTGTTTTGGGCCACAGGAAGTTCAAGGTCTGAGTCCCCGGCCTCACGGAGAAAAGTCCACAGGAGTACACTGGATACAATCACCGCCACAGATGCCAATGACTTGAAGGATAACCAGGGTCGTGGCTCGGGCAGAGAAAGACCCAGCAGAAGCCCCAGGGAGCGCTGCCATTCCTGGCGATTTTCGCCGTACTTGCGATCCATGATACGGCGCATGGAAGTCAAGCCCCGTTGGAGGCGGCTTTGCACCGTTGTCACGGGAACACCCAGGCGCTTGGCGATGTTGCGAGGAGGGAGGTCTTCAAAGTAGCGAAGCAAAATAACTTCCCGTTGATTGGAAGGTAACTCCGAAACCGCTTCGGTTACTTTCTCAAGAATAGACTCACGGGCCACGAGGTCGATTGTTGCTGGAGCTCCCTCCGACGCGGCTACGCGTTGTTCCCGAGCAACACGTCGCGTTGTGTCGCGACTTTGCCGCCTCGCCAGATTGCCAGTGACCGTGCGAAGCCAGGAACGAATACGCGAAAAGTCAGACGGAGGAGATTGTAGAGCGGTGAGCCAAGCCTGCTGGGCAATGTCGTCAGCTGCATTTTCATCAAAGACAAGTCGGCGAGCTAAGTTTCGCACAAAGCGCGCGTGATCTCGAATAAGATCAACATTGTCATGGGACATGTTCATGCCTAGCCTCACGAAGAAAAACGACGCATCGGAGACTATCCGATGCGTCGATGAGTTCAAAACACAATCGAAATCAACGCCAAATCGGGTTCTTGAGATTGGCGCCGCTGACATAACCAGAACCACCAAGCAGGGGCACAGTGAATTGGTGGGACATCGTCTTGGCATCGAAGAATCTGAGGCGCGGTGATGATCCGCTGAGGGTTGTGATGGCCACCATGGTCCCCTCTGGGTTGACAGCGCAGAACCACCCGGCATTCAAACTTGTCCCAGACGCTGGGGTCACAGACCAAAAATTAGGATTCTGCACATCAAAATCGATCCGTGCCGCCCAACCATTCCCCCCAAAACCTGAAACCACGAAAAAATCTGAATCTCCGAATCGCGGGCTGGACAAACATGAGGCCGCCGAGCCCAGAATAACCGGTGGGGAAGATGACGGCCCCATGTTTTGGATCCCAGGGGCTGAAAGATCATGGTCGAACCAGGCCCCGGTAGATTGGGAATAACGGGCGATTTGTGCGAGACCAAAATTGAGACCCTGAAGACTGAAGATGAGTTGGTCTCCATCCAGGGATGTTGTCACAGCAGTTGCTCCCGCGCCGCCGCCAAATGGACCACCTGCTGCTCCCGGTGGGGTGATGGTAGAAATGTTCTGGAGGAATGTCCCACTGGTGGGATCCATGTCGAAGATCTCGATGTCGCCACTGAATATTTCTGGCGCGACAATTTTCAAGTCTGACGTCAGGTGCCAGATGCCAACGCTGCCACCCAACGCTGTCGTCGGAGCAGAATAGAGAACAATGCCATAACTCAGGCTGTTCTCGTTGACATCAATGCCAACAAATTCAAGACCTGAGCCCCCTCCGAGATCGGCAACGCACCAGAGAATTCCATTCAACTCGTCAATCGCCAGACCGTAAGAATTCGTTCCTGGCGCGAAGGTCATGAGAGTCGACCAACTCGGAGGGTTGACCGACAAGTCGGCGTGACGAATAGCTGGAGTTATGGAGGAATTTATGTAGAGATCGAGTCCGTCAGTAGTGAAGACAGCGCCGTCACAGTTGTCGCCGACAGAATTGTTCTGAGATTTGACCGCAGCGGTCTGGGGATCAACCAGCCAGGCTGGGTCTGAGGACCCACTTAGGGCACTGCCAACGAAGACCTCCGGGGGCATGGTCAAATAGAGAATGAGACCGGGGCTCATGGCGGCACCTCCCACAGCAGCACTGTCGAAGACCAAAGATTGGCAAAAGAACGGCACACCTGCGAGAGAAGGATTGACTCCAAAAGAATCAAGTGGAGCCGGAAAGTCAATGTAACCATCTCCTGCTACACCGGGTGTGCCGCCCAGACTCAGATAGGAGACGCTAAAAAGATTGTTGACGTCAACGTAAAAAGGAAGTCCGCCGAACAGCGTCGTGTTGGAAGGAGTTGGCGAGACCAGGAGGTATCCAGTTCCTGCACCGATAGCCTGATCGATCTTGATGCTAAAGTTGGCGTTGCCCATCCAGGCTTGGCCGCAGGAGATGCGTGGCGTCAGGCCTCCCGATCCGGGATGACCGACACCATAGTTATATTGGGCCATCAGGCTGCCGCCGAGGACAAGGATCATGGCATGGTATAGCCCCAACTGGATCATTCTGCGGGTCATTCGTATTCTCCGTGTGTGTGGAATTACCCCTCGACATCATGGGGCTTGCTCTTCAAAGAGCCCGCCGAAGTCAGATTCCATCGGCAAAAATCAAAAAAAACAGAGTAAAACACCCATCGACTGCCTAGCGCAAGTGATTCCTGCTTTTTGAGTGCTGCAGATTTATCAAAGTATTGGTATTGGCGTTGCTGGCTTCCAGCCAACAGTACAGAACCACTGGATTTGCGCCAATTCACTTTAACCGCGAGAGATGCGCCGCCATGGGAAGTCCCACGCCGCCATGGGAAGTCCCACAAACCTCATTGGCCAGCCAATCAAGAGCGTGATACGATTCGCCTCGTTCAGATAAGATAGAAAAGTTAACCATAGATTAGAGATGGGCCTAGCGAGGCCCCAGGGAACAGGACTCCAATATGCGAATCGCTGTCATCGGTATGGGTACCATGGGTACCCCTATGGCCCAGAATCTCCTCAAAGCAAATCATCAAGTTTGTGTGTTCAACCGCACCACGACGAAGGCAGAGGCCCTTGTGAATGATGGAGCGACTGTGGCCTTGAGCCCAGCAGAAGCCGCAGCCCAAGCCGACGTGGTCTTGGTCTGCGTGTCGGACACGGCTGATGTTCAAGATGTGCTGACCCAAGAACAAACAGGGGTCATCCACACCATCCAGCCCGGCAGCTTGGTTATCGACTGCTCAAGTATTTCTCCCCGCGTCACCCGCGACTTGGGGACACAATTCGCCGCCAAAGAAGTAGGCTATGTGGATGCTCCAGTTTCTGGGGGTTCAGAAGGTGCCATACATGGAACCCTGGCCATCATGTGCGGTGGAACCAAGGAAGACATGGCTCGGGCTATGCCCATTCTTCAAGTGATCGGAAAGAACGTCACCCATGTGGGCCCACGAGGAGCAGGCCAAGTCACAAAAGCAATCAATCAGATTGCTATTGCAGGAACCTACCGGGCCATCGCCGAAGGATTAGTCTTGGCGTCCCGCTCTGACATAGATCCCAAGAAAGTCGTCGAAGCCATCTGCGGTGGTGCAGCTGCCTCCTGGGTCATGGATCATCGCTCGGACAACATGATCAACAACGAATATCCATTGGGATTTCGCCTGAGCCTCCACCGGAAAGATTTGAACATTGCCTTGGAAGCAGGGAAAGAGCTGGGCGTTTCTTTGCGTTTGACCAAGCTGGTGGCGGAAGCCAAAGACACCCTGATCGCCTCAGGATACGGCGACGAAGACATGTGGGCCATCGCCCGTGGCGTCAGAAGCGAATCGGACTTGCCCCAAAAACCCTTCTAACGTGACAAGCCTGGCTCCCTCTCCGTGAAATGCCCTCAACGCCCACCTACGCAGCACGAAGCTTAGTTCATCATAATTCTGAAATTCTTTGCCAAGCTAGACCCGAAATACTAAGCTCTGCCTACCGAGTGCGTACTGTGCTACTACGAGAGGAGGCCATTTCGGCCGCAAGATTTTACTATGAGAATGAAGAATTTTTTGAACCTGTCCGTCTGCATGTTGTTTCTCGTGCTTGGCGCCAGGACTCATGCTCAGTTGACTTCCGTATTCTACAACGAAGCCGTAGCAGATCATCACTTCAATCATTCCAACGTGAGTGCCGCTGGTGATGTGAATGGTGACGGCATTCCTGATTTTATGGTGGGTGAACCAGGAGATCTGTCGGGAGGACTACTCGGACCGATCCCAGTCATTGGCTTCGTGGAGGTGTTTTCTGGCGCTGATGGGTCTCTCCTCCACACTCTTGTTGGAGACACCTTAGGGGACCGATTCGGATTTTCAGTCAGCGAGGCTGGAGATGTCAACAATGACGGCTTTGACGACATTCTGGTGGGCATTCCCTACGATGGAACGAATGGCACAAAGGCTGTATCTGTGAAGGTATTTTCAGGTCTCGACGGCAGCGTCCTTTTCTTTATTCCTGCCACGGCCCCGGGACGTACTTCGGGATGGTCAGTTGCAGGAATGGGTGACATCAATGGCGATGGGCACGATGATTTCGCTGTCGGTGAGCCTCAAAGAAGTTCCGCTTCCTCGTCCAACTCGCGTGTCCGAGTTTTCTCCGGTATCGATGGTTCTTTGATCCGTGTGCACCTTTCTCCTGCTTCCATCCTCAGTGGATCTAGCATTGCGAATGCCGGTGATATAAACGGCGACGGAACCAATGACCTCATCGTTGGACAACCGAAATTCAATCCCACGAATTTTGGTGGTCGTGGACGAGCCCAAGTCTTTTCAGGAGCAAACGGCAGTTTGATTCATACGGTTCCTGGGACGTCTGCCAATAGCCGAGCAGGCAAGAGTGTGGATGGAATTGGTGATATCAATGGTGACGGCTTCGGAGATTTCATCATCAACGAAGTGGGAGCACCGACACCAGATCCGAGTGCTTTCGGCATCGTTCGCATCTTTTCCGGGCAGGACAAGTCGGTTATCCACACCTTTGTCAATCAGATTCAGGTTTTAGAATTTGGTAGCCGAGTCGCCGGACTTGGTGACGCCGACGGTGATGGGATCGACGACTTTTGCATTACACAATCGGGGCTCAGTATCATTGGAGCTCCTTTGCGTCTTCCCGTCGTCAAAGTCTTCTCCGGGGCCAATCGGTCCCTCGTGGCAGAACTACCTGGGGAATTGACCACGCAGATTCAAAGTGTTGACAATATCGGCGACATCAATGGAGATGGCAAGAGCGACACGGTTGTCGGCTCCTTCTCTCCTTCATTCAATGGCCCAAGTGGAAATATTCGTGTCTACTTGAATGATGTCAAACCGGTCAGCACTTACAGCTCAAACTCGGGCAATCCATCCGGATTGACCCTGACTTGGCAGCCAGAGCTTGGGAATGTCAATTTGCTGACGGGAGCTCTGCAATGCTCTGGTGCGACACCAGGAGGCTCGGGATTGGTTCTGGTAAGTTTGGCGAAAGCGGATATCCCTGTTTTCGGATTCGATCTCTTGGTGGCCATCGACCCGGTAAACTTGCTTCTCGTAGCAACTTTGAGTGCCGATGTGAACGGTGAATTCGCGGTTGCTGAGGTTTCCCGTCGAAACCCGATCATCGCTGGCACCCGAGTTAACGTCCAGTTCATCGAAATTGGCCCAACAATTCAGGCGTCCAATGGACTGCAGATCATCGCGATCCCTTAACGTCTTCTAAGAAAACCATTCGGGGAGGCAGCCTTCACTTACGAAGGCTGCCTCATGGGGCCAAGCAATAGATTCAGCGATCTCCGAGATTCAACGCCCTGACCTTGCCCCCAATACGGTGTCAGATGAGATGGTCATCGCACATCATCTTATCTGACGCTGTGCATAGTCCCATGCTTCTCAGGGCCTCCTTGCAGACTTCGTCGTTCAACAATCTTTCCAGAGCCAGGATGGCTTCGCTCTTCTTATTCTTGGCATCGACTATGAGGTCGAATCTTTCCGTTTGCACGAAGACGAAACCAAGTCCTTGGTCTTTGGCTAGGATGTCGAGAGTCATGCCCCAATCTCCGCGACCTTGACGAACTCCGGCGGCAACGCCGTGGTGGCTCTTTGATTCGCTGTGAAAACCTGGGGGTTCATGCCCCTGGAGCAATCGGTCAATGAGGACCCGTGTCCCGCTCCCGACGTTACGGTTCACCATGCGAAGATCAGGGTTACTCAAGATTTCTTCGGTGATCTCCGCCAACGTTTTGCCTTCAAAGCGGGCATCACCCAAGCGAAAAACGATACCTTGCCTTCTTCCATATCCCCCCAATATCTGAGCGCCCTCGGGGAGAAAATCAACGTTGTAAAGCCCTGTCTCACCGTTCAATAAGTGAGAGCCACAAACATCACCTTCCCCCCGGCTGCGGGCACGCAATCCGGCCAGGGAACCCACCAAGACATTCTTCACGCGAAAACCCATCCGGGCCAAACGGCCCAGAAGATAGTCCATGCCAACACAATGACTGCCAATGGCTACCAAGTCCGCAGGCTTAGGACTTGCGCCAATGAGTTGAACGATCAGGTCTTCCCCTTCATCCACCCGTTCTTGGTGCTTGGGAATGCGAATGAAACCATCCGCTCGAGAAAACGTCGAGACACTTCCAGAACCGGCACCCAAGGGATAGGCACTAAGACCATCCTGACCACGGACCAAATCCACTAACAGGAATTCAGTCCGCCCAGCCACGGACCTCATTGTCATAGGCAATCGAGCTTGAACGACCCTCTGTTCATCGCCAGAACGCCCCGTCAAGCGAAACAAGATGGGCGTTATGAATTCGTGGAAAGTAAAAATGGCTGACGTGGGAAACCCAGGAAGAATAGCGACAGGCTTGGAGGCTATTTGCGCTACACAAATTGGCTTTCCGGGTTTCAGAGCCACACCATGAACAATCACACCCTGAGAATCGGGAAGTTCCTCGCCAAGCTTGTTTATGACGGCGTGATTGAGGTCGCCTTTACCTTTTGATGTCCCACCTGAAAGAATCACCAAGTCAACAGGAGAATCGGCAGCGAAAAGAGGTCGAAGTTTCTCTTCGAGGATCACCACGTCATCGGGGCAAATACCCAAGAAAAGCGGTTCTCCTCCCAGCTCACGGACAGCGTCGCAAATGACGCGGCTATTGGAATCATAGATTTCGCCCACCTTCAAAGACGTTCCCGGTGCCTTCACCTCATCGCCAGTAGACAACACTGCAACTTGGGGTAGGCGCCAAACTTCAACTTCGTCCACTCCCACCGCAGCCAAGAGCGCCGTCTCCCGCGAGCCTAACTTGGTCCCGGCATAGAGGACAATCTCCCCCCGCCCTATGTCAGAGCCAGCACCGGTCACATTGCTTCCGGGGGTCAGGGCACGAAAGACGTCAATCGTGCTCTTCTCGGCACCAGGGGCACTGTCTTCCACCATCAAGACCGCATCGGCTCCCCGTGGCAGCACCCCCCCCGTCGCAATCGGAATAGCGCAGTGGCGGCGCAAGACTTGGGGGGATTCTTCGTCGACCTGACCGGCGGAAATGGCATCTTCTTCTTGGACAGTGAGTTGCTTGGGCTCCCTTTCTTCCGCTCCATAGCTGTCCATCGCGCGTATAGCAAAACCGTCCATGTTGCTGCGATCAAACCCCGGAACATCCACTTGGGCGCAGACGTCATTCGCCAAGGTCCGGCCCCATGACTGATGAAGCAAACAAGATTCGGAAGTGGGTGCCAAATGTCCAAAGGCCAAATCCAAGAGTTCGTGGGCTTTCGTATCGTCCACAACGTTGAGGAATTGCTTCTGTTTCATCGGATTCGTCTCATTGGAATCAAGCTCTGAACCGGTCATAGAGATAGACAACAACCTTCTGTCCTTCGTCAGCACCCTCTGAATCTTCAGAAACCAAGACAAAACCATCCGCTTGAGTTGTTGATGACAACAAGGAGGCCCCAGACAAAGCAATGGGCGCTACAAGTCCCTCGGAATCAACAGCCACCCGCACATAGTCATGGCGTCCAATCTGAGAAGAAATTCGACGGCTCAAAACCAGAGACTTGGATTCATAAGGCCAACCTGAGTCTCGACCCGACAAAGCCCGAAGCGCAGGACCGGCGAAATGGTCATAGGCGCAAAGGCAAGAGACAGGATTACCAGGGAGAAGGAAAATAGGAAGGCCACCAATGACTCCCAAACCAGTGGGAGCGCTGGGTCGCATCGCCACGCCGTGGATTGGCAAGCTGCCCAGCTCAGCAACCAGAAGAGGAAGGAAGTCCTCTCGGCCGACGGATGAGCCCCCGGCACAAAGCAAAACATCGCAGGACAACGACGACAGGAATGCCCGAATCTCGTCTGGATCATCAGGCAAGCGGTGAAGCCCTTCGAGAACTCCTCCGTCCCGGTCGACCAAAGCAGCCAGCATAGGAGAATTACTGTCCACGATGAAGCCTGGTCGTGGAGTCTCACCTGGAGCCAAGAGTTCGTTACCCGTCACCAGGATGGAGACCCGCGGTTGAGAAAACACTCTCGCTTCCCCTTGCCCGATACTCGCCAATAGCCCAACATCCTGGGGCCTCAAACGCCGTCCTTTTCTAAGCACTTCTTGCCCTTGAGCAATGTCTTCTGCCCGCTTGCCAACGTTCTTCTTTGGGCTGACATCACCATAGGCCTCCAAGATATTGCCCTTGGCCTGACAATCTTCAGCCATGAGCACGGCATTGGCCCCAGGAGGCATGGGTGCCCCCGTCATGATGCGGCAGGCCTGCCCTCGTTGGACTTGGGGCAAGTCTTGGCAACCAGGCATGGAGTCACCGCAGATCGTCAGAGTGATAGGAGCATAAGGCGTGGCACCAAAAGTGTCTTCCGCGACCACCGCAAAACCGTCCATGGCCGAGCGATCAAAGGGCGGCACATCCACGGTACTTGTAACGCTACTCCCCAAGACACGCCCGGCCAATGCGCTCAATGGAGCCCTCTCAAACTGAGGTGTCACAGAATCCAGGGCCCAATCCATGGCATGTGCCACAGAGCTGCGATCGTGAAACCCCTTCATGCGGACATCACTCCCCCCTTCCACGGCGGGAATGATGTCGATCTCATCGTCTTCAGCAAGAGCAATATCCCGCCAAGCGTCGCGGGGGACCTCATCATCGCCCACCATGATGATGAGATAGGGATGAATCTCGTCATTCTCGTTGATGGTGCGAATCCTGAATGCAGGGAGCGCTTGGAACAAATCATCCAAAGCCTCACCGACAGTCGTTCCAGAAACGATCACCGAGGGCTCGTTGTTTGAATAGCGTCGCAGAGGAGTTGGAATGTGAATTCTGATTGTCATGAGCTATCTTCGCGGCCCACAACCTATTCAGATCATGAGCGCTTTTTGTCTTTCCTGTCACCCTTCGCTGCGGGACTATCCTTCCATAGCCGCACAATACCTGTGGCCTAAATGATGAGCGAAGGATCCCACTCATCATACGATAAGTCCGGTTGCATCTCAGGCCAATGGCATCTCTGACATCAATTTCCAGAAAATCAACCTAACGTGGATGGATTCAAAGACGAAGAACGCGGTCAGCTATCCACTGAAAAATGGCCGGCACGGGTGAGGTGCCGACCATTCTCTGTTGCAAGTCGGTATCTGCTTGGCCAAGTGCCAAAACAGCGATCACGTTCTCATGCGTGAGCCGAATCAAGGGCAGTCCAGACGCCCCAAGAACAAGATGGAATCAGCGATGTCGGTGTCCCCCATATTGGCATTGTAGTTGACGCCTGGCCCCACAGTCCCTTCCCCAGTTGGGAATGCCACGATGGAATCGCTGAGGAGAATAGGGAAGGCACTGGTGGCCGCATTCGTTTCGATGCTTCCTAAAACCCGTGTCCCAATGAGAGAGCCATCCGCCTTGTTGATTTGGGCGGTCAGCAAAACATGGTCATCAAAATCACCATCATTGTTGGCATCGCCGAAAGCAATGCTTGAGTTTTCTGGTGCAAAAGAAAGGTAGCGAACAGATGTGCCGCAGTCTTGCAAAACTGTATTGCCACTGGATCCGACTTGGGTAGGTGCGTTGGAAACGACACCGGCAGTAATCGAAAAGAAGTAAGCAATCTCATCCCCTGTGTCCCCATCGTTGTTGAGGTCACTCGAACCATTAGCAGATTCATTGGCAATGACGGTCAAGAAGTCGAAGGCCACATCAGAACAAAGACCTTCATTCCCAGCGAAATTCAGATTGGTGGGCACCGTCACGCCCCCCACTGTGTTCACATGGAAGAAGACCGTGTCCTGGAAATCGACATCACCGAGGGCACCATTATAATTGGTTCCATTCGGTCCTTGAGCAGCCTCGTCCGCCAGAATCAAGATGGACTCACCACAGACCAAGGGAAATCCGCTTGTGCCATCGTCTTGAGCAATGCCCACGTTGTGAATCACGGCAGGGTTCGCCAGGTCCAGCCAGAAGGGGACGACGTCTGAGGTGTCACCATCTGCATTAAAGTCGGTGCCATTATCGGCGTTCTCTGTTTCTGATACAGAGAAAACCAAACGTGTTGCTGATCCAGAATAGCGCAGAGATTCTACAGCAATCCCTCCTCCAGGTATTGTCTCCGTCATGGTGTTGACATCAAAGACAGCACAAATGGAATCCTGAGCGTCAAAGTCGCTGGTCAACCCAGACGAGTTGAACGAGACCGCGCCGCTGTTTGCTTCGTCGATGCTAAAAGCAAGAACAGGCATAGCGGCACTCCCGTAGATGCCATAAGAAGCGGGCACGATGGCTCGGGGCAATCCTGTGATCATCGCCATAGACGGATTAACCAAGTACAAGAGGGTATCACCACTGTCGCCATCGCTATTCAAATCGGCCGCTGCCCCCCCCATTCCTGTCTCCTGGGATGCCTCGCTGGCAGCAAAGATGAAGAAGTCAAATCGTGTTCTAAAATTGAAGTCAACGGTGGCCAGGCCTGTGTTAAACAACGTCATTGACGACGTGTCAAAGGAGTGAACAACAAAATCGTTCAGGTTTACATCGCCATTGAGATCTGCTCCTTGGTTGATCTCATTCGTGGCGAAAACGAAAAGGTTTCCTGACCCTATTAGGGGAGAATTCTCGTCGATGCTCATCCCCGTATTGAAGGGATTCGCTGGAGAAACGGGCAACGACGGATCAAAGACCACAACAACGCGATCTCCCATGTCACCATCCCCATTCATGTCCACACCACCTTGGGAGGCTTCAGAGACACCCCAAGCGATATGAGTATCGTTCGTCGCCACACCAACGGTAGCGGCGACACCCAAGTTCGTCCGAGTGCCGGTGATGGAGTCGATCATGAACATGACATTGTCAGCAAAATCACCGTCTCCATTCAAATCGGTGCCACCTTGCTCCAGCTCGCTCACCATGGCGAAGGCCAAGGTCCCCATGCCCACCACACCTCCGGTGTAATTAGAAGCGATAGCAAGTTGGGAATTGAGCACGGAAGCTCCATTATCAGGGCTCCCACCACTGCCGCCTCCACAGGCTTGCAGAAGAAGAATTGGTGCAACAATAAGAAGTTGTCTGAGTTTTCGCGTGATCATTTACCCGTCCTCAAATTTCGGCGGCGATTCTGTTCCTGAACCGGGTATCGACGTCCTAAGACTGGTGCTTGAATGGTTTTCCGAGGATTGCCGATCTCTCAATACCGGAGTGAGGATTCCATGTCACAAAAGACGGGATTGGAAGAAAACTTCTGGGATCTGTCCCCAAGAAGGAGAAATCCCTGAACACTCTCGGTAGTCTGAGACGACATGTTTCATTCCTCACAAAGCAAAATTCCTTGGGAAGACAGGACGCTACCCCTGCCCTTTACCAGCCCTTGGCTCCTGGCCCCTATGGACGGCGTCACCGACGCCTGTTTTCGCGATTTGCTCATGGAGACTCACCAGCCTGAAAACTTGGGAGGCGCGTTTACCGAGTTCATCCGTATTCATCAGGTGGTGCCCTCGGAAGAACTCTTTCGCAGACATCTGGGCCCCAAGCGCTTCCCGTCCCCAGTGGGGATTCAATTTATGGGCAACGATCCCAGTTTACTCAAAGACTGCGCCGCCCAAGCCGCAGCCATGGGAGCCCCGGTGGTGGACATCAACTTCGGCTGCCCCGCCCGAGGTGCCAGAAAAGGTTGTGTTGGAGCTGCCCTCCTGGATTACCCTGAACGCATCACGCCCATCATTGATGCTTGTGTGGATGGAGTCGAAGGAAAAGTTCCTGTCACCGCCAAGATTCGTTCCGGAGTCGAAGACGATCGACGTTTGGCAGACATCGTACGGGCGGTAGAGGATTCTGGGGCGAGCTTGCTCACGATCCACTGTCGCACCAAGAAAGAAGGCTATGATGCTGATGCCATTGATTGGGGCCGCATCGCCTTGGCTCGAAAGCTGTTGAATAAACCTCTGTGCGGAAACGGTGCCGTGGAGTCTCTTGGGGAAGCCCGAGACATGTGCAACAAAGTCGGCTGCGATTTTGTCATGATCGGACGAGCAGCCCTGGCAAACCCTTGGATCTTTTCGGGCTACGAAGCATCTACTCAGGAGGCCGCTGCTTTTGTCCTCCGCTACGGCGACATGATGTTAGAGCGGGGCGCACACCCCAAGAACGCCCTATCGCGTCTCAAACAGATGATCCGGTTTTGGGAGGTTGGAGATTTGGTTGCCCATAAAGATGACCGCAAGACCTGGCTCAAGACCAAACGATTGGAAGACTTCCATCATCGCCTGCAGCAGATGGCCCAAACTTAGCACGACAATTCACGAACTCACCGCCGCCACGATCTCATGAGTAAGTCGAGTTAGTCATCGTCGTCGCCGAAATCATCGACGGCATCATCAAGGAGAACATCTTCGTTCTCAAGGCCACGGTTGGCCATCTTCTGCGCCAATTGTGCTGCTTCGTCTTCCGCCTCCATGGCGGCAAAAGCGACGTCTCGGTGAGCGTGAAGAGCTTCAACCACTCCAAAAGGAACCAGCCAAATGGGTGACAAAGGTTCATCCACTTCAGTCAAGTCGCCATCTTTATCAATGCTGTACTGCACCACATGGGTTTGCGCAGCCGCCAAGTCAGAACATTTTGCACAAGACCATGTATCGATGCGTATCCCACTCTTCTCAAGCATGGCGAAAGGCGGAATATCCAAAGGAAGAGTCAGGTTCTGCGGATGATACCGGCTGATGTCATCGGTATCATCAGACAACTCAAAACGTGTGCACCCTTCGTATTCATCAGCCCATTCCCCGCAATTTTCACAAAAAACACTCGACTCCAAACTTGATGGTGCCAAGAGCCAAGTGACAGTGAACACAATGGCTGCTTCCAAAGCCCAAAACACCCATAGAACCATGCCCGCGATTTGCATGCTGCCGATGCCATACCAGCCATCAACTGCAATAGCTTGAGCAATCTCCCAAACCACCTGGGGGTGCATGAAAATATCGACGAGCGAACTATCGAAGTCAGTGGAATAACGAGAAAGCAAGACGTATTCGAATGCGACCCAAGATGTATAAATGGCGAAGACCGCAGCGATGGCCCCCATCATCTTAGCGTAGCTCATGTTGCGACATTTGGACAAATGGGCAGCAAACGAGAGGGAAGCGCCAACCCCAAAGGCAAACGCAGCAACAAAGAGAATCGAAATCCAACCGGCAATAGGGCTGTAAACCGTGATGTAGGCGTAGATCACTGCGAGCACGGAGATGATCGCCGCCGCAACCACCGGCACTCCTATCATGCTCAGGCCCAAGTTCCCGGATAACCGATATTCACCGTCGCCCTGATTAGGCATATCTCTTTCCCTCCTCGATCAACTTAGAGCAAACAGCCGCTTTCCTCAATTCCCCTTTGCTTGATCTTCCATTGAAACAATCACAAGTCCTTTCATTTTAACACATTAAGAACAGAGTCGCAGAGGCTGGGATTTCTTGCAATCAATACCCAAGTTGTCCAGGCGGCTTGCCGATAAAGAGTCAGGAGAAGAGATTCTATGATCGCAGCAAATTCGAGCCCCAAAGAAGTCATCGCCTTGGTCGCCATCTTTCTGGTCATCGTCGGCCTCGTTGGTTTTGTTTCTTTCGCTAACGATGACGAGATCGACATCCAGGATGGGGAAGAAGTTCGCATTGTGGACGAGGAATCAACCACGATTCCACAAGCTACGCTCGACCGAGAAGAGCAGAAATCCCGAGAGGCCAAAGGGCTTCCCACCATCGGCAAGAAAAAGATCAGCGGCAAATCGCACCTTCATGGAGGCTACGGAGCCACATTTCGTGTTGTCGATGGCGAAACGCGGACGGGCGTGAGCAATGCACGGGTCTATTTCATGGCGGAGAAATCTGCCAGCGAAGTTGATTGGAAATGGCGCCGTGAAGATCTCATCTTTCAGCGTGGCACAAAACTCAAGGCCGACCATTGGGGTGATGTCCGGATCCAGAATTTCATTGGTTCAGCCTTAGTGTTATGCGAACACGATGGCAAGTATGGCGAACTCTATATCAAGTCATTCTACGATGTGATGACAAACAAAATTGAGCTCGTTTTAGAGCCGGACCAGGGAGTGAAAATCCAGGTTATAAACAAAGACGGCAAGGGAGTTCGGGGCGTGCCCGTAGCACTATGGCGCGACAACAAGAAAGCCCATGACGAGTCCAAAGGTTTAGCGCCGAAACGAATCTTAATCTGGACCGGAACCACCTACGGTCCCAAAGGAATCGCTTTCGCCCGCCGAAGCTTAAGCGCTAAGAGCTCCAAATATGCCGGCGACGATGGGTGGAATGGACCTCTGGCGTCACAACTCAAGAAAGGCCGTGTTTTCGCCAGCTTCTATTTCCCGCCTTTGATGCCCCAGAGTTTGTTCGATGAGCTCAGTGCCGCAAGAAACGAAGATACACTGAACGATGCCAGTGGAGTCACCCAAGCCCTCTTAGAGCAAGTGGTCCCCGTCAACATGGCCTCCGATGGGCCCTATTGTCGCCCTTTGGAATTGCCAGCGACAGGTTCGGTAAAACTCGTTCTTCGGCACGACGATGGTTCTCTTTACCAAGACCCCTGCGTCGTTTGGATCGGTTCTTACTCTCACCAGTTAGAACGAGACCCCAATAAACCCAACGATCGAATTGACTTCGATCCAAAACTCAAATCCATCTCTGCGGGCTCTGTCCCATTCGTGGCCAGAAAAGGTGTGGTCATCTTGCCTCATGTTGGTCTATTTTCTGATTTCGACATCACTGTCATGCCCATGAACAAGAGCCATGACCCGGTGGAGATGGTTGTCTACGGGCCTACCCGTGCCAAACAGCGCCTCACCATGAACGTACCTTTGGGCCCAGAACGCCCCATCATCACGGCCTTAGTCCGTGACAAAGATGATCGCCCCTACAAGAACAAGAAGATGGACGTAGAAATCGCCGTTCCAGGAGTAGCTGTGAGTGGCAATGCCAGCAAACATGAACGGGTCACAACCGACAAGGATGGTCGATTCTGGGTTCGAACCCCGGTTGAATTCTCCCGTTATCAGAAGATCGAAATCCGACTAACCGGCCTCAAGAGTAACCCTCTACTAGAGCCTCCCTATGCTTCGAAGTTAATCTCTTCGCCAGAACCGGGATTGGAAAGCGACGTGGGCACTTTCGATCTCAGTCGTCGAGGTCTCATTTGCCGGGGCCGTATTCTAGACGAGAAAAACCGCCCAGTTCCCGGTGCCAAGATTTTGGTGATGCGCAATCCCTTCCCCTACGATGTCAAACGCCAAGAAGGCGACTCCCGGGTTCATGCCCTGACCCAGGCTGGTCCAATTCAAGAACAAGTAGCTTCCTTCACCAGCAACAAACAAGGTTACTTCACCTTGGGAGGTTATCTCCATGGGGGAATTTGGGAGATGATCGTGTCTCAAGGTGAAGGAGCAGAAGCCAGAGAAACGCGATTCGAGTTCACCCCTGGTACCAACAACATGAAAGTAGAGCTCCCCTCCATCCCGAATCGTTAGCCGCAAGGCTGCCCAAAATCGCAGAAAAGCGGCCCTCCACTTCCTTGAAGACGCTCAGTTTGGCAAGTTGTCCCTACTTGAGTTTGGGGAAGACCATTGCAGCAACACTACAGCAAGACAAAACTAGCCGCCGCCCAAGAAGACCTTTGGTTGGCAGAAGTCGAAAGAGAAGACCAAGACACCTTGGTTATTACTTTGGCGGGCCCAGGTGGGATCATCCTTCTTGAATGCAGCGGCCTATCAGCGTTCGCCTTAGCTCAGGAGAGTCTCGACCCTGATGTCTTGCCCAAAGACTTAGTTTTGGAAGACGAATTTCAATTGTCAGCAGTGACAGAATTCAACCCCGACGACGAGATCGCCGCAAAGATCACAGAGGTCTCTCCGGAATACGCTGATGATGTGCTCTGCGCATCGAAGGCAACATTCTTGGATGGCGATTTGGACACCCTCAAGAAAGCCGCGCTCCTCTTGGACCTTCGCGTCGAGAGCTGGCGGCTCTCGCCCCAGCCTTTGGACCTCCACCTCCTCATTGGCTGCACCCGCCTTATGATTGCAAATGAAGCTGGCGAAGTTGACATCACACATGTGGCGGGAGAAGTGGAAGACCACCATGAGAGTAGTGGTCCTGCAGCGCCCTACACAGCCCCCTCTGAACCCCCGTTTGAGTTGGATCAACAGGATCTACCCCAAGGCATTTTAGAAGTCTTGCGTCGATTCTTTGAGGCCGGCCTCAACGACGACTTCAACCAGCTCGCCGACTTGGTCCCCAGTTTCGATCTGTCACACGCCGAACAAGCTGCCCACTTCGCGGAGCACTTTCACAGCCTCTACGATTGGGGATATGCCCGTGCTTTAGATGGCTGGGGACAAGATGGCCCCTTGGCAACCGTCCGCATCCGAGGAGTCATCCATTCCCGTGCAGAAGACGGCATCACAGCCATCAACGAAGAATGCGTCTGGAGTTTCTCATTGCGAAAGACGAAAGAATCCTGGGTCATTCGCAATTGGGCCACCTCTTGGCCTTCCGTTGGCAGCGCACCCCACCTGCCCGAAGAAAAAAACCCTGGCTCAAGACTTGGAATAGCGGCCCGATCGTTTGAGATCATCTCAAAAGTTCAACGAACAATCTCATATTTGACAAGTTTGTAGACGCCGAACGCAATCAACACAGCGAAGGTGCAAGCCAAGCCCAGCATGACCGTATGTTGACCTTCCCGGTCGATGAGAAGTCCAATGAAAGGGGCTATCATCAAGAAAATGCCCCGAAAGAAAAGACTCCGCAAAGACAAAAAACCAGCTCGATCCGCTGAGGGAATCAAGCGCTGCTCCTCATGTTGCATGACCGGACTATAGAGCCCCCGGGTGATCGTCAGAAAATAGTAAAAGACAAAGCCAAAAACAGCATGACTAAGCCCTAAGCCAGCGTAGCCTGCCACAATCAAACAAGTGCACACCAATAGCAGGCGCTTCTTTCCCCAGATCTGAGCCAAGCGATTGCTCAACAAAGCGCCAATAGCAACAAAGTAGTTAGCGCAAGCCCAAAGCGGTCCTAACCAAGATTCCTTCACGCCACTATCCAAAGCATAAACTTGAATGGTCCACACGGGAATGAAGGAAGCCATGCCCAAAGCAATGATGGTGAAGAACGTGGCTCTCAGTTTCACGTTCTCCCGCAGCACATGATGAAACATCGCTTTCATCTGAACCCAGTTTCCCTCAGTACACGGCCGATGGCGGGACGGCTCCACTATTCTCCACCCCACAAAGGCGGCCACCACCCAAACCCCCATTTCTACCAAGAAAGGCGAACGATCGAAGTAGGCGTAAAGCAAACCCGCGGCGATGGCAGCACTCCCTTCTCCAGTTTGCCCCCAGAACTTCATGCGACCCGACCACTTGGTATAGAGCTCTTCTTGGTCGGTTTCCTTCAAGGACTCGTAGAGCAATGCAGCATCGGTGCCCGAGACCAAAGAAAGACCCGCCCCCAAGACCAACTCCGCCACAATGATCTGAAAAAAGGTCGTGGCGAAAAAATAGAGCCCCCATCCTAAGATCTGAGTGCTGCAGGCAATCAAAAGTGAACGGCGGTAACCAATTCTGTCGGCCAAATATCCGGAGGGGAACTCGAAAACCACCATGGCCAACCC
>WFTN01000450.1 GCA_015485455.1 Planctomycetota bacterium
CGACCCATCGGACAAAGTTCCTTTCCCTTTTTGGGCTATTAGTCTTGGTGGCTGCCAGCGGTCTCAACGCACAGTCTCCATCACTCAACTACCCTGTTGTTTCCTTCCCCCCAGAAAATCCCTTTTCCGCAGCAAAAGCAGTTTTGGGCAAAATCCTCTTCTGGGACGAGCAACTCAGTTCCACCAACACCCAAGCCTGCGGAACTTGCCACATTCCGGCCGCTGGCGGTAGTGACCCTCGGTCCAACCTGCCAAACTCAAATCACCCAGGTGCCAACGGCATTCTCGGCGACTTCGACGATGTCATCGGCTCCCGTGGTGTTATTCGCGCAACTGTGGACGGTGACATGATCAACGACGGTACCTTCTTCCCCGATGTCCAACGGACCGGGCGCAAGACACCAACGATGATCGACGCAGCATTCTTCACAGATCTCTTCTGGGACGGCCGGGCTCGCAGCCAATTCGTCAACCCAGTATCAGGCGTTGTCGAAATTGCTTCCGGCGGTGCTCTCGAGAGCCAAGCTGTTGGGCCTCCCGTTTCAGATGTCGAAATGGCCCACGAAAACCGCAATTGGGCTCAAATCGAAGAAAAAATTTCTAAGGTCAAGCCCCTGCGTTTGGCAACCAATTTCCCCGCAGATATTGTCGCTGCCTTGGCAGTCAATCCAACCTATGCCGATCTTTTCACTGCGGCATTCGGTGACGCGACAGTCACAGTCAAGCGCATTGCATTTGCTATCGCCACTTACGAGCGTACATTGGTTGCAGACCAAACCCCATTCGACTTGGGAACCATGACGGCAACACAAAGCATGGGATTGAGCGTCTTCAACGACGTGACCAAAGGCCGTTGTGGCATATGTCACTCAGGAAATCTCTTCTCTGATGACGATTTCCATAACATCGGCATCACCGATCCCAACAACGACACCGGACGCATGCAAGTCACGGGTTTGGCCAGCGACAAAGGCCGCATGAAGACACCGACCTTGCGCAACGTCGGCATCAGAAACCAAGGCTCTGGCCGCTTGTTCCATGACGGTAACGCTCTCGGCGCCGATCTGAATCAGGTCATCAGTTTCTATGCTCTTGGTGGTGTCTTCTTCGAGAACATTGATCCTCAAATGCAATTCTTGAGTCTGACCATTGGTGACAGAATCGCCATGGAAGACTTCTTGATGAACGCTCTTACCGATCCTCGTGTTGCCAATGAAACCGGTGTTTTCAGTCGGCCTACATTGCGCAGTGAAAGTGGTGTCGGTCTGCCTTTCATCATTCCAGGAAGTGGTTTCGCCGATTCCAACAAGACTGTGCCGCAGATCATCGTCAACCAACCGGCCAACTTGCAGCACCCATTCTTCACCATTGGCGTGAACAATGCCTGGGGAGCCATGGATGCATTCTTGCTTGCTGGTAGCCCGAACACATTGGGCGAAACACTCTTTGGCTTTGTCCCATTGGGTGTCGGATCTGGCCCACTTCAACCATTCATCCAACAAATCACCCTCAAGGGTACGTTTGGTGTTCCGGGAAGTGGTTATGGTTCCGTCTCAACTGGTATCGCCAACAACCCATTCTATGCTGGACTGACATTCTTCACTCAGTGGGTCGTGACTGATCCTGTTCCTTTGACCGATCCAATGACTGGGGTAACTCATCCTGGCTTGGGCATCTCTTTGACCGACACAGCTTTGTTCACCATCCTTCCATAGTGAATTGAAGAAAGCTTGTTCTTGATTGCTTCACTCCTGTGAGCCAATCTGGTCAAGGAAGAGACGAGAAACTTTTCATAAGTGCGAAGACCACAAACATGGTCTTCGCACTTTTTTGTTCTATGCAGTCTATTGAAAGGAATCAAAACCGTTTCGGGTTCCCAGGCCGAGTCACCTCGTCAATCGAGGTGCCACCACCACAAAAACTCCCAGCAAGGCGATTCCAAGAAGGCCTATGAGCCAGGTATGCGAGATTGCAGCCTGTTCTTCATCACGCAGACGGGCATCCACCAAGGCTCTTTTTTCTGCCTGCGCCAAGGAAGTCTTCAGGTTGACAACAACCTGGGGCCTGGTCTCCAGGGAAATAGCCAAACGATAAAACCGCTGGCTTTGTTCGAAATCACCAACGCCGAAATAATGTTCCGCCAAACTCTGGACATGCCAGGCTTGCCGGGGGTCCAAATCGCGAGCCTTTTCCAAAGCTTCAAGAGCCGCTTTTTCGTTGCCCAATTCATCCATGGAGAGGCCGTAGAAATGCCAAACCAAGGGATTTTTTTTGTCCACCTTGACCCGTGCTTCCATCTCTTCCGCCGGCCGTGCAGCCTGTTGATAAAGTTGGCTCAAGGACTCGTAGGTGTTCTGAAACTTTTGCCCATGGAGCTGC
>WFTN01000451.1 GCA_015485455.1 Planctomycetota bacterium
GCATCATTGTCGTCGCTAATGATCTGGCGATTTGAGCCTGTCGGACCTCGTCCGTTTGAAATGACTGCCGTATATTGAAGCTCGCCGATTCCGATATTGAAATGACCCCCGAGTTCTAAACCAGCATAGTGAGATGGTAGAATTCCGCCTGTGTCTTCGAAGGAACCAATTGTCGGGCGGCCAACAGAGTCGTAGAGCCAGTTTCCATGGTGGTAGATGCGATTCCAATGAGAGATAAGCGTGTGTTCGACACCCAGCTTGAAATACAGTTCGTCAGCCACACGGTAGACGCCAAATAGACGTTCTTGGTCTAGGATGACTTCGTGGTCGTCACCCTCCAAGATGGTTTCTGAAACGATTTGAAGGTTGGAGCCCAGCTGTGCGGTGATGAAGAAATCGATGGTGTTGAAGTTGAAGAAAGAATCGCCACCATTCTCCGGTGGGGGATCTCCAACCTGAAATCCGAGGGCACCATAGAATTGGAAAGTAATCCGAACATCGGAGTAGCCGCTCGTAAGCCCGCCCCTCGTTTCTTCTCGCTCCACCAAGAGTTCGTCGATCGTTTCGTTGACTAAATCGGCAAATTCGTCTTTCGCGGGACCGCGATTCTCAAGGTCCTCGACTCGGCTCAGAAGGGCCCGATTGAGATTTTCTAACTGTTGAACACGCTTCACTAGCTCTGCGTTGGAAAGCTCAGCTTCTTGGGCCCTTGTTTCCATGGCCGCGAAGAGGCCGAAGATGACAGCAAGGCTGCCTTTCGCGATTGGCAATAGAATGTCCGACAAGTGGATCTTCATTGGGCCCCTTTCTCGTCCCAACCCTGATCTGGCCTTCTGCGGCTGCCACTCGGATTTTCCCAACCAACCGCCGGGCAGAGCTGAGGCATTCTCCCCATATGATTGTCATCGACACGGGTTCAAAGGAACTGAATGAATAGCCACAAACAGCGAGAAAACGACTGTCTTAAATTGAGAATACGGCCTCGATTGGCCTCTTCGAGGAGGTTTTTCGGAGTGTGAAGATTTTGGTGAGAGCTGTAACTCACGTAAAGAAGTCCGCCGAATGACGGCGGGCTTCTTTCAGGGAGCGACGTGGCTGAGCTTTCTTCTAAGTCAGAGATCCGACTGGGGGATAGGCCCCATTCAGAGAATGATCCCTAACAATGAGCTGAAAACATCGCCTGGAGTGCTTCAGCGACTTGGGCTGGTTGGCGCCCCTCAATGTCGTGGCGTTCCATCATGGCAACACATTGGCCATTCTTGATGAGGCCAATTTGCGGCGACGAAGGAGGATACCCCAAGAAGTACTCCCGGGCACGCTGGGTGGCTTCTTTGTCGTTACCAGCGAAAACTGTGGCCAATTTTGGTTTATTCTCTGCTTCCATGGCTAATGCCAGCCCCGGGCGTGCGCCCCCAGCAGCGCAGCCGCAAACCGAGTTGACAAAGACAAGAACGGGCTCGGCTGAGTCTTTGAGGGCACTATCCACGTCAGCGGCAGTCCGGAGCTCAATAGCTCCCAATTTTGTCACTTCTTCCCGCATCGGGGCGACCATCATTTCATCGTACATGGGAGTTTCCTTTGTTTTCCTATGATGGCAAAAGATAACTCACTGCTTCTCAAACGCCAAACTGATTTCCCCGTGACTTTCCCTTGCCGCAAACAAGCTCCACCGCTTGGCTTGAGTCCTTTTTCGAGGCTATGATGGTGCCATGAACAAAGATTTTGGAGCCCCCATGCCCCCTTTGATCCCCGTTTCTGTCTTGTCTGGTTTCTTGGGCGCCGGCAAGACGACCTTCCTGAACCAAGTTCTCCGGGGCGATCATGGCAAGAAAATTGCCGTTTTGGTCAATGAAATTGGCGCGATTGGTGTGGACGGCGCCTTGCTCGATACAGATGAAAGTTTCGTCACCTTAGACAATGGGTGCATTTGTTGTTCTCTCAACGAAGATCTTCCCATTACTTTGGCGGAAATGTCCAAGATCGGCGATATCGATCATGTGGTGATTGAGACAACGGGGGTGGCAGATCCACTGCCCGTGGGATTCGCCGTCGATATGCCGGAAACCAAAGATCTTTTTTCTCTGGATGCTCTCATTAGCATCGTCGATTGCAGCGCCTTTCTGGATGTCGTTGATGTCCATGAAGAAGTGAGGGCGCAAGTTGCCCACTGTGACCTTGTGATTCTCAGCAAATGCGATCTGGTGGATGCTGCCAGGATCGAAGAAGTGAACAACCGAGTTGCTGCTTTGAACGGGAAGGTTCGCATCCTGCGTTCAGACGAAGCCGATTGTGTTTCCTTAGCTCTTGACCTGAGAGTTGAAGAACGTCATGTTGAGCAGAAATCTCGGGTAATTTCTTCTGCCCATGCTAAAGGCTTTGATGCTTTGAGTTTTGATATTGGTGGACGGAGTACGATCAGATTTGCCTTCGAGGAATTTTTAGAATATCTGCCGAAAGAAGTGATTCGCGCCAAGGGTATTGTGCCTCTGGATGGAGAAAGAGGGCGACTCATCTTTCATCGCGTCGGTGAACGACTCGACATCTCTTTTGAAAGTGATCGCAGTGATGATGGTAGGATTGTGCTCATCGGTAAGAATCTTGATCGAGATGCCCTCATGAACGAACTTGAAGAACTCTTTGAGGTGGCTTAGATGAAAGAACCCCATATTGGGTCGCGGAGCTTTGATCCCTCTGCACCGGCAGATCCAGACGCTGGAATTTTCGGTACGTCAACATCGGCTTCAGAGAGTCTTGTCCATTTGATTCCTGTTCCTTTTGAAGCTACGACCTCCTATGGGCGGGGGACTAGCCTTGGGCCCCAAGCGATTCTGAGGGCAAGCCATCAACCGGACCTCTTCGACTTAGAATGTGGCAGGCCCTATGAAGTCGGCATTCATTTGTTGACGGAATCGAGTGAGATTCGGGCCCTCAACAAGGAAGCACTCAAGGCTGTGGAGGTCGCTCAGGGCAAAGGTGTCAATGCGGATTCGGCTCTTACAGAAGTGAATCTGGCTGGGGAAAAAGTAAACAAATACGTCCGGTCTTTGGCCAAACAAACTCTGGATGATGGCAAGCTGGTTGGTCTCATTGGTGGTGATCACGCCTCACCTTTTGGTTTGATTGAAGAGCTTTCTTTGCGCCATCCAGGTATGGGGATCTTGCATTTAGATGCTCACCATGACTTGCGAGAGTCATACGATGGCTTCACTTGGTCCCACGCTTCCATCATGTTCAATGTTATGACTCAACTCGATGGTGTCCAGAAGTTAGTGCAAGTGGGCATCCGTGATTTCTGCGAAGAAGAAAAAGCCATGGCCGATGAATCGGATGGTGTCATTGTGGCTTTCTACGATCAAGACATCGCTCGATCTAGATTCAGGGGAGAGCCCTGGGGACAATTGGCTCAGAGTATCGTGGATGAGCTACCCCAAGAAGTCTACATCTCATTCGATGTCGATGGCCTCGACCCGAAACTCTGCCCCAATACAGGAACCCCTGTGCCAGGTGGGCTGGATTTCAACGAGGCGATTTTCCTTCTATCCTTGGTGCAAGAAAGCGGTCGCAGAATTATCGGTTTTGATCTTTGCGAGGTTGCGCCAGGCCGAGACGAATGGGATGCCAATGTCGGAGCCCGGCTGCTCTATAAGTTGATCGCCTATATGATTCAGACTTCCCCTCAGCCTCATCCATAAATTCCGGCCCCGAAGTTGTGAAGTGCTCGGTCAATGGTGGTGGACATGTCGATTAACCACCATACCAAGGACCGCTGAACGCCAAGGAGGCGGCAAAGAGGCCGAAACACGTGGCATTCAACAGAAAAATGATGAGTGCTGTGAGTGCCATCCCCTTCATGAAGTCTCTGGACGCTCCTCGGTGACGAGCGATGCCCATGGCCGGAATCAAGTAGAATGCCTGGAGTAGGCCGATGAAAAGAATGGCCACGGCTCCTTCGTGGGCAATCACGCCTATGACTCCAATGACCGTTGGAATACCCACCAGGTGAATGAGCGTGCCGACGAAGATACCTCTTCTGACGTCCACATTGACTTTCTTGTCTTTCGAATCTTCCATGATTCTTCTTCCCTTACTTTTTGTGTTCTTTGTGCGAGAGGTGAATCATCTGCCCATCGATCCAAGTCCCCATATTCCGAAGCAACCAGCATTCATGATGAAAGGGATGGCGCAGGTAAGGGCCATGCCTTTGATAAAATCGTTTGTTGCTTGTTTTCTCTTCGCGACGATCAGGGCCGGAATGAAGTAGAAGAATTGAGCTACACCAAAAAACAACAGGACGAAAGCGAGGGCAAGCTCCCCAATGAGAAAGGCCAAGAGAAGCAAGAACAAGACACCAGCCAAATGAGCGCAGAGGCCAGCTAACACGCCTTTTCTGAACTGCCTTTCAAATTTGTGTTCTGGTGCTTGCTTCATTTGCCAGCCAACTTCGACTTTCGCCTGAGGGGTTCGAGGACTTCTTTTTCCAATGACCCCCGATAGAAGAGGTTGTAAGTCTCGAATGGAATAAGCCTAAAGTCTTTGGGGTGTACTATGTGAACACAACTTTTCTTGACGCTGCGAACATCAAAATCATGGGCGTCCATGAACTGCATGATGATGACGCGGAACAAGTTGTCATAACCCAGTGACGAAGGCAGGTCCATTTTCGGAAGGCAACAAAGAAGACTCTTCAAACTCGCCATGCTAGATTTGGGAGAATGGGCAGTTGAGAAAGTGTCGAAGATCTTCTCTTTGAGGTCTTCATCCTTCTCGAATGAAATGGTGTTTCGGCCCCCTTCTATGAGGACCTTCGGGTCGATCATCCCGGTGAGAGGAATCAGTTTCTCTTCTTTTTTGATGGCGTAAGCCATGGCCAAGGCGTCCGGGTGACAGGGCACCGGGATAATGTCTTCCGGAGCGAATAAGGAAGTTTGCTCCAAGATCTTTCGTCTCACCTCGCTGAGGGTCAAACGATCTGTGGCTTCATTGAAACCGACATTGCGACCAGCATCTTGAATGGGCTGTAAGGTGACACCGCGGACACAGCTTTGAGCGGCGGCATAGTCAATGATCTTGCCGATCTCAGCGTCGTTTTGTCCCCGGCGCAGAGTTACTACGAGGGTGGTTGATATGCCCAGGTCGTTGAGTTTTTGAATGGCCCGTTTGCGCACCGATCTTAAGTCGGCGCCCCGAAGACCCATGAGAGTGTCTTTTTCAAATGAATCGAACTGGAGATAAATCTCGAAGCCTGGCATGTAGCGAGCCAACTTCGTGGCGAACCCATCTTCGTTAGCGATTTTGAGCCCATTGGTGTTGAGCATGAGATGTTTGATAGGTCGTTTTTTGGCTTCGCCCAAGATGTCGAAGAATTGTGGATGGAGGGTGGGTTCGCCCCCGGACAATTGGACGACATCTGGCTCTCCTTCATTGGCCACCACGGCGTCCAGCATGGCGCACACTTGATCGAATCTGTGAAAGTTTAAGTTCGATGGACCAGAGCTTGCGAAGCACACGGGGCATTCCAAATTGCAGAAATCACCCAGTTCAATGATTGTCAAACAAGAATGCTGCTCATGGTCCGGACAGAGCCCACAATCGTAGGGACAACCATGTTTGATGGGTGTATTGAACTGCATGGGCATCTCTGACGGTTTGATGAAAACTTCCCGGCAACGCCGATAATAGTCGATGTCGTCGGCAATCTTGATCCGCTCCAAGCCATGCTCAGGGCAGCGTTTCTCGAGAAATACCCATGCGTCTTGAAACAAGATCTTGCCGTCGACTCGCTTGAGGCAAGTGGAGCAGATCGACACGGCGATGTCATAGTATTGATAAGATCGAAGGCGGTTCGTCATGGGTGTACTCCATTCAATCTGGCAGCACTTACGCGCAGCTTAAGGCCATAGTGAATCAATCCAAGAAGGCAGGCCCATTGAATTCCTCTGAGGCCAAAGAGAATCTCATAGTCCTTAAGGAAGTCGCAGAGAAAACGAAACCCCAGATAGGAAAACATGAAGAGGCTGAAGAGCTGTCCCTCAAAGTAGGGGTGATTCTTCCTCTTGTGGATCGCCCATGCCAAGAAGAGCAAGAACAGAATCTCATAGAGGGGTGTGGGGTGGCGAAAGCCGTCACCGAAGTCGACACCCCATGGAAGTTGGGTGTGAACACCCACTGTGTCGTCCGTCACCCCACTTAAGAAACAACCGATCCTGCCGATGGCAATGGCGACACACAGGGGGATGGCAAAAAGATCGCCGGTGGATTGTTTGATGCCGTAGTACTTCTTGACAGCTTCGACACAGAGGAGCCCTCCCAAGAGACCTCCGACAATGGTCTTACCACCCATGATGAACACAGGGTCGTGCCAATGGGAAGCGAGTCGTGAAGGGGAAGACAAGTGGTGGAGAAGCTTGGAGCCGATGGCACCGCCGATGGCGGCCGACAAAATGATCGTCCAGCGTGTGGACGGCCGGACGATGTCACCGGCGTTTTTTCTTCCCCATGAGTAGGTGCGAAAGCCAATGAAGTAGGCCAATGCCTCAAAGACGACATGGGCGTTGAGCGCCAGGGGGCCGAGATAGATCACGACTGGGAAGCTCATAGGCTGCGGGCTCCTGTGGTCCCTCGACGGAATGATCTGAACTGTCCAGATTGTTGTGCTCTGTTCTTCATTACCAGAAGAATACGACTTTCTTGGAGATTGTCAGTCCTATTGATTTTTATGATTGCAATAAGTGGAGCTTATTGGGGCGACACCCTGAATTTGGGTCTTGTGTCAGCCACCCACTGATGCTCCCGTGCTTATTCTGACTGCTATTGTCCGTTTGAGGTGATAGAGAGGGACTTGGACTTTACGACGGATGTCGGCAGGAATGCTCTTCTGTCCCAAGAAACGCTTGATGGTGTGGGCGCTCGCTGAACTCAAGCGGCTCTTGATGACCGCGTTGCTCCAAGCAGCTAAGAAGAATATCTTGCGGTTGGCTTTTATCCACTCCAGGCGATCGAGAGCGTCTTCCAAGAATGTATTGGTCAGGAAGGCCTGCTCCGATGCGAAGAAAATAGCGGCTCCGTCTTGGACCCATCGCTCAGGCAGATCTTTGTCTTCAAAGAACCTCCGATACATTTCGGCTTTGCTCTCTGAGGTGCCCCGGGCGCATTCCACCAAGAAAATGCGTCGTCTTGCTTCGTCGCCGGATTCGTTGGCAGACATCATGTCCAAGAGGGAATCAGCCCGGGAATCCCCCAGTAACATAAGCCGTGTGATGGCGTTCCATCGATCACGACTCGAGACTTTTAGCCCTCCGCCGTCGTAGCTGCCTTCTGCCAAACTCACAAGTTTCTCCAAGCCGTTCTTGGACCTGGCGAAACTGATGAATTGCCGGAGTAGGAGGAGCCGCGTTCCTTTCTGATACATTTTGCCTTCCACGGCATTGGTCAAGCTATCTTCGATACTCTGGGATGCGGTCTGGCGTTCTTCATCGTTTAGATAGCGGGAGATGATGGTTTGCAATCGTCCTAGCACTAAGCTCAAGAGCCTTTGGTCTGTTTCGGTGAACAGATGTTCATGGGCGAATGACACAAAGGTGGCGGGATCCAGTTTGTTGTTTTCGACTGCACTCCAAAGACTTTCCCAGAGCATTGCTCGCAATAGCTGATCTTGAAAGGCAGAGAAGTTTTCCAATACGAATCGGCGGGAATTCTGGTCCAGCTCGAATCGAGCGTAGGCTCTGTTCTTGAAGTTGGCGAAGCTGAAGCTCTTTGCACTTTCGATGTCTGCGACAACAACTTGATCACCCGTGAAGCTCTGTTTCTGCGAGACGATCTTTCCTTCGTCATTGAACCAGCAGGCCTCAAGGGCAAGGGGCCAAGAACGATCAGCTCCCGATGATGCCTGCTGTTTGATGACAAGCCGCGATTTGCCATCTCTTTCCCGCATCAATGCACTCACAACGGTGGGGGCCCCACCTCGTTCGATCCAGATTTTCCCAAAGGCCTTCAAGGAACCACGCCCCTTTCCCCATGCGTCTTCTAAGGCAACCCTAAGATCCTCCCATGAACCATTGGTGAAAGAGTGCCGGTCTAAGAAGAGTCTCGAGCCTTCTTGAAAGGCGTCTGAACCAATCATGTATTCTAAGGCGCGCAGTACGGCTGGCCCTTTGCGATAGATGATTGGGCCATAATTGGACTTCGCGTCATCCATATTGGCGAGTGGTTGGCGCATGGGTGCCGAGCCTTCAGTCACATCGGTTTCCAAAGCGCTGGGATAGTTTCTCAAGAAGAAGGCTGTTTCATGGTCAACGTCTTGAATGAGAGTTTCCAATGTCTTGTGGGCCATGAAGGTGGCGTAACCTTCTTTCAGCCAAACGTCATCGAACCAAGGCATGGTCACCAAGTCGCCAAACCACATGTGGGCAGTCTCGTGGGCGATGAGATCAGCTCGTCGCGCTTTCCTCAATTTTGACACGGAGCTGCGGAACAACATGGGGTCTTCGCCATAGAAGATGCAGCCCGGATGCTCCATTCCGGAAAAGGGAAAATCAGGCACGCAGACAAACTCAAACTTTGAGAAGGGATAGTCAATACCGAACCAGTTTTCTAAGAATTCGCAAGCCTGTTGGTGGAGTCTGAAAATATCTGAGGCATGAGTCTCCATTAGTTTTTTTTGGCTCTTGCGTCCGAAAAAGGACATGGGACGTCCGTTGCCGGTCGATTGAATCTCGTGGAAGTGTCCAATGGCAAATGCGAATAAGTAGGTTGAGATGGGCTTGGTTCTGGCGAAGCTGTACTTGTCTCCCGTACGTGGGCTCTCGTCGTCGGGGGCTGTGATGGAGATACGAGCACCGTTGCTTACGACCGTTCGAGGGGTCGAGCCACGAGGCACTGCCGGCAAAGAAACATGAAGTTCGAAGGTGGCCTTGAGGTCTGGTTGGTCGAAACATGGGAAGACTCGGTGAGCATCGGCAGGCACGTTGAGTGTGTAGAGGTAGGTACTGCCATCGTCCTTATCTTCCACCCGAATGATGCCCTCGCCAGCGGCACCGATGCCAGCCGTGTAGTCAATTTCGATTCGGTTTCTGCCGTCGATGAGATAGAGATAATCGATCTCCAAGTGATTCGCCACTTGGTTGATTGCTATGGTTGCGCCGTTTACCTGGATGCGCTCGACGGTTTTCCCGCGAAAGTCAATCATGAGAGGGGCATGTGGTTCCCGAAGGGAGAAGTCCATCGCACAGGTGCCCTGAAACTTGTCTTTCTTAGGGTCAATGATGAGGTCTAATTTGTAGGACAAGTGACTGATTCGGCCGGCCCGGTCGTGGGCCAACTCCTCCGAGATCCCCTCGGCCTTCAGGCGTGCTTGCATTTCAGGGCTCAGCACGAGGGGTGGATGGTGGACGCAGCCCACCAAACTCAGCGTGACCAGGAGCAATAGAATTGAGTTAATTGTCATCTGCGTCATGAATGTGCCTCTATATCAGCTCAGGGAATCTAACCCGCAATCCTCGGAAGACGTCCAGTTCTGGGTCTGTCCTCTGTCTCACAGCTCTATTTCTACCTGAAATCCAACATTTTGGGTGCGTTGCTCCAGGTGGCTGAACAAGTTAACCTCCTGACCTATAAATTGATAACCAAGGAGTGTTCTATGGGACGCCGCGCTACCGAAATCCGCAAGGGAAATGTTCTCGATATCGACAATGATCTTTGGCAAGTCGTGAAATATCACCATCATACACCCGGGAACTTGCGGGCTATCATCACGATGAAATGCAAGAGTCTGTCTACCGGTGGTTGGAAGCACATTCGCGCTGGTAGTGGGGATTCCTTCGAAGTTGCGTTTCTAGAGACACGCAAGTGTCAGTATCTCTACAAGGATGAAGGGTCTGGGGCCTTTGTCTTCATGGACCAGAAGAACTACGAACAGTATGAGTTGCAGGCTGACGTGGTTGGCGAAGACATGCCCTATGTCGCCGAGAACTATGAGTGTAACTTGACCTTTCACGGTGAAAGTGCCGTATCTCTCGACTTGCCGGGGCATGTGAGTTTGACTGTGATTGAGTCCGAGCCCGCCGCCAAAGGCAATACTGTCTCCAACCTTTTCAAGAGAGCCGTGGTGGAGACTGGACTTGAAATCAAAGTGCCTCTTCATATCGCTGTTGGCGAAAAAGTGAAGATTTCAACGGAGACCGGCGAATTCCAAGGGCGCTCCAAAGACTAATCCTGTGCCAATGTGAATGAGAGAATCCCTGTCAATCATCCCATGATCTGGTTGACAACCTCGATCACCTGTTCGACGTGGAAGGGCTTTTGCAAAAATGCGGCCAGCCCTTTGCCGACGAAACGGGTGGTGATCTCTTGTTCGTTGTAACCACTCATGATGACGACGCGGGCGTTTGATTTCATTGATCTGATCCGTCGAAATGCTTCTTCTCCTCCCATGTGAGGCATGGTCAGATCAAGGAAGATGATGTCGAATTGATTATTGTCTTTTTCGAATAGGGCAACTCCGTGGGTACCATCATTGGCTGCGACGACCTCCAAACCACAGGACTGGAGAATGCGTTTCAGGACGGCGCAAACCGTTTCGTCGTCATCAACGATGAGAACCTTTCCGTCGAATTTTGCTCGGCTTCGATGCCCATTTGAGTTGTCCTCGGGTGTTGCCACCTGGTCTATGGCGGCGGGGAGGAGGATCTTAAAAGCTGTGCCCCGGCCGACCTCACTGTAGACACGAATTGTGCCGCCATGACCATTCACGATCCCCAAGGTCGCTGCCAGCCCCAAGCCTCGGCCCGTGAATTTGGTCGAGAAGAAGGGGTCGAATATCTTGGCGCGGGTGGTTTCGTCCATGCCAATTCCTGTATCCGTAACCTCGATAAAAACGTAAGGGCCGGGTTTCAGATTCTGATCCATATAGATACCACCTAGGTAGTTGGCATCGGCTTCTACTAAGCCACTGGTGATACTGATAACGCCACTCTTGTCGCCAATGGCATCAGAGGCGTTGGTGATGAGGTTCATCACAACTTGTCGAATTTGGGTTCCATCCGCAGTGATGGGGGGGAGGTCGGGGGCAAGATCGAGTTTGAGGATGGCTGTTTTGGAGACAACAGTTTCCAACAAGTGAGCCATTTCGTTGATGAGGAGGTTCACATCTAGAGTCTTGACCACAAAACGACCCTTGCCAGAATAGGCAAGTAGTTGCTTGGTGAGGTCCGCGGCTCGGTTGGCTGCTGATTCGATGGTTTCAACCATAGAGATGACCGGCGATTCCGCTGGTAGGTCCCTCAGAACAAGCCCGGCATTGCCTAGTATGCCCACAAGAAGATTGTTGAAGTCGTGGGCGATGCCACCAGCCAATACTGCCAAGCTCTCCATCTTTTGTGTGTTCTGAAGACGCGCTTCCATGGCGATTTTTTCTGCCGCTTCCTTTTTTCGTTGAGTGATGTCGACGAATAGCCCACGGAGCTGAAGCCCGTCTGAGCTTGTTCTTACCACGTTGACAGTGTCGCGAATCCAAACGATACGCCCATCCGCAGCGATCATGCGGTATTCGAATTCGTGGTTTTTTTCGTTTTGTGTATGCAGCGTACAGAACTTGACGGCTTCGGAACGGTCATCTTCGTGGACGTGGTCCTTCCAGAAACTACCGTCGTGCAGCCAATGCTCGACTGGGTAGCCAAGTAGGTTCTCGACGTTCTTACTGATGTAGGTGAACTGAAAAGTGCTGCCGTTTGCTTCCCAGGCGACGGCGTCCAAGGACTCGATCAGCTGGGTCAACATCCGCCCGGACGATTGCACCGCGGATATGTCGTGAATGGTTGTCAGGATGTAAGGATCGCCTTGAATTCGGATCGATACCGAATTCCATTCGGCATCAAAGATCGCACCATTTCTCTTAATGGATGCGCGGATCTCCGTCACTTCCGAGCCTTCCGTCATCGGTTCACGGAGACAAATCTCTCGGTCGGCGTGTTGGGCTGAATCAAGGTCTTGCGCCTTGAAGGTTTGGATATTCTCCCCCAGAATGTTGGACTTCACACAGTCGAAAAGTCCAATGAGCATGGGGTTGGCGTGGACGATCGTTCCCTTTGGGTTCGCCATGACAACAGCTACAGGGACCAAGTCCAGGGATGCGCAGAACGCGTCAAGTCCAACGTGAATCTTCATCGAGTACCACCGGAATTAAGGAACGATCTCTAGTTCATCTCAAGACCGGTGAGAATACCAGAAGTCGATCCCCTTGTGAATTCAGCAGTTCTATTCGATTCAAATTTCGGCGATTCGGCTACCTGTCCGAGGCAATGACCACAAAGGTGTCAAAGGAAGTGACGGCATCAGCCTTCGTCCAAAGCCCCACGCCTCCGGCA
>WFTN01000452.1 GCA_015485455.1 Planctomycetota bacterium
GTGTCTCACTGCGACGATCAACGGTTGTGACGTTCTTCAAGCCCCCGATGACAACCCAACCACGATCCGGAACCCGAACTGTTGTGGCAGCTGCCCGATACTCAAGCTCAGGAAGCTCGATAATGACGTTGGTTGTCAAACCGGCCAAGGGTGTCACGAAGGTTTGAATCGGACGAGCCAGGATGGCCACTGTCGGACGCAATTCTAAAGTCACATATTTCCGGTCATGGCTGACTGTAGGACGAACATCCAGAACTAAACCATCTTGAACGATATCAACCAAAGGATCAGCAATGAATGCAGTCTGAGCGACTTCAACATCGTAATCCTTCACGTAGGCGATTTGGTTGGTCAGAGTTAAGTTGGCCCGTTGGTTGTTGTAGATGGTCAAACGAGGTGCTGTCAGGACGTTAGCATAGGCCGACTTCTCCACAGCGGTAAACACCACACCCAATTCCAAGTCATCCAAGAAGGTGAAACCGATAGAGGCACCACCCGTACTTGAAAGGAAACTTCCTAAGGCATTGTTGAACACGTTTTCCGTACGAGCACGGAAATCGAGATCATTACCCTTGCGGAAGAATGCACCAGATGTAGGTGATTGGGCGGTAGCCGCTGGAAGCCCTCCAGCACCATTGTCCAAACCAAGCGAAGCATTGTCTTCAGGGCCGTTGGTGACATCGTCAAGAAGAGCGATGTTGCCTGGGTTGGCACCACCCAAGCCACGAATGTCCACACCGATTTCCGAGAGGAATCCCTCGCGAATGGCAATAACGCGTGTTTCCACATGGACAATCACCTTGGTGAAGCGTCGCAAGTCTTCCAGGAAATTGTTGATGTTCTGGTGAATTTCCGGAGTGGTCACCGCAACGAGCTGACCAGCGGAAAGCTCAAGGCTACGACCTTCAATGTCCCATGAAGTTGGGTTCACGTTATCTCGAACAAGCTCAAGCAATTGCTCAGGCTCAGTCTCTTGAACTGGCTCCCCTTCTTCACCGAAAACGGCAAGCGCACTGGCTTCCCCCGCAGGCCCAGGACGAAGGGTCAAGTTTGGTGGGCGGAAGTCGGGCAGACGAATGGTGAGATCACGCACTTCGTAAACCCGAGGAATCGATGCGCCAGCAGACTCAGTCACCCCCACCACAAAGATGGCGTTGTTCTTGAAGGTGTAAGTCAATTGAAGTGGCTCTAAAGCTGTCTTCAGAGCATCACCAAAGTTGAGACCACGCACACTGAAAGTAATTGGCTCTTCAGCTTTTTCTTCGAATGCCAACTTCGATGTGAGAATGTTCACATTTTGGGTGTCACGGACATAAGCGACCATTTCACTCAAAGGCATATCTTCGAAGTCCCAAGTGACCGTTTCGGTGGCCAGCTTGTTCTTCAGAGCGCGAGTCAGATCGCTGTCTTCCAGGGAGGCTGCGGCAATATCGTCGAGCTTACGATCTTTCGTAAGCTTGTCCCAAGCCGAACGCGTTGGGAACTGAATGATGGCATTCCATGGGATCTGCGTATCACGCATCTGATCCTTCCAGGTTTGCACTTGCTCACGGCGCTTCTTGTAGTAAGAAGCTCTCCAAGTCGCAGAACGCGCTTGCCGTGACATAGCCACCAAGTCTTTGGCATTGCGGAAACCCGGAGCGATCTCAAGAACACTGGCTGCCACATGTTCCGATTGATCGAAATCTTGGCGTTCAAATGCCTCGTAGGCTTCAACCATTTTGGAACGAACAGTTTGGGCACGAATCGCACGATCCCGCTCTTCTTCGGCCTTGAGGCTGCGGAAGGCAGCTTCGTATTTGGAGCGCTCTGTTTGATCAGCTTCCCGAGCGATGCGGCGATCAACCTCACCACCAAGACGTTTGACATTCTCGTCGAGTTGACCGAAGTCAGTCTGATAAGCATCGTATTGAATGATCAATCGTGCCAGCTCAAGCTCTTTCTTGGCGTCGGTCAACTCACCACGATCAAAGGCGTGATTCGCCCTGACGTAGCGGTCGTTCACTTCAGCCACTTGCTTGGCGCGCATGGCAGTCTTGTGAGCGATGACCTGATCCGCTAGGCTTTGGCCATCAACGCCCTCGCCCATCATGGAGCTGATCTCCTGGAGCTTTGATTTGGCGGCTTCATTGTTGCCGTCCAAAGCCAAAGCACCCATCACTTGAAGTTTCGCTTGTTTCAGTTTGCCAGCGGCAACCAATTCATCAGCTTTCTTCAAATGTGCAGCAATGTACGCGGAAGTCTTCTGACTTCCGGCATCCTGATCTTGCATGCCGTCATCGGACGGCATTGTGTTTGGACTTGCGTCCTCTTCCATCATCTCTGCAGTGTCATCACCATCCATAGAAGATGATTCGTCCGAAGAGCACGCCGACATCAAACCGATGCCAAAGACGAGAGTGAGTGTGAGTAGAAGGTTTACCCGTTCTGTTTGGATCATTTCTGACCTTTCGCGAGGAAAGTCCCCTGGAGGATTGGGGGTAGCTTACCGTGAAAGACTCTGTCCGGACGGTGGTATCCCCTGCGGCACCATCTCGGCTTTCCCTTTTCCCTATGTCGTAAAGACCGACGAGACCGCCAGATATGCTCCGGACGATCTTCAATCGCGCAGGATTCTACATAACCCTAGAACCGAGTGTCAAGGCCCCAAAGTAAAGCGTTCCCGCATTCATAAGTGCTTTACGTCGAAAGACTTGGGGTGGTTTCAAAACCTTCTTTTTTCGACGAAGGCCCGGTATTTTCTCGTTGGCGACAAACCCCGCAAAAGAAGCGCCCAAATTGCCGAAAAAACGCTCTTCAAAACCGCCCCATTGATGGCAGAGCTGGAAGGTCCAATTGTGATTGAATCCTGGGCCATAGCAAGAATGATGGCACGTCCTTGGGGCCCAGTATCCCTACTTGGATCGCCCGCGGGCGCGCTCAAGATCCCGGGAAAAAGATCGGTTCCCAGGAGCTTTCTTGACCGCTATTTCAAAAGATCGAATGGCAGCCTCACCCTCGCCTCGAGCCAAATGAGATTTTCCGAGGAGACTATGCATCAGGCCATCATCCAAACCCCGCCCCATTTGCTCTTTCCCCAAGACCAGCATCTTACCGAGATGAGAAGATTCATTGGTCACAGCAAAGAGTGCCAGATAGATCGACAACCGCATGTTCCAAGCCCGATAGTCCAGGGGACGATCCCGAAGATAAGTCGTGAGATCTTGGATCCCTTGATTCAGGATTCCCTTTTGAAATTGCTTTCCCGTAGCTTGCCCCTGAGGGCTCGTGCCCAATTTCCAAGCAGCGCGCCCCAGCCAAAATCGAAGGGACGGCCCCAGTTCTTTCTTTCCACGAAGCAACTGCACAGACATTTGGGCATCCAAGAATGCTTGATTGCCCTTAAGCTCGTCTTGGGCGTTCTGAAGAGCTTCCAATTGTGCGATCAGACGATTGAGCTGTCGAAGCCGCCCCAGTCGATCTCTTGGATGTGCCAAAGATCGATTCAAGTCCACTGTTGGTTCTTCCGGAACATCCGGAGACGGACCACCAATGTAAGCAGTTGCCCGCATCCCATCGACGTCGCGGCGGCTATCCGCCTTGATCAAGCTGTCAAGCTTTTGCCTCTCTCCGAGCAGACTTAGGGATAGCGCTTTTCTCTTCTCGGGAAACTGATCGGCCACGTTCTTGAGTTCTTTCGGATCACGGCTGTGGTCGTAGAGCAAACTACGTCCACCACCCTCAATGAGAAGCCAACCATCTTGCCTTACGCTATAGAGTGCCGCCCACCCAAACTGCCGATAGGGATAGACAGTCTCTCCATAGGCAAGGGAGCCTTCTGGCAATGGCTTCAACAAACTTCTACCAGAAACAAAGGCCGTCCTTGAATCTACCCCAGCCACCCCAAGAACCGTGGGCTTAATGTCAATCGTTCGGGCGAGGAAACGCTGAGAGTGTATTTGAGTGCCGGATGGCGGCTTGACGATGAATGGCACTCGCATGGTGGCATCATGAAGAAGAAAGCCATGGCTTTCTTCTTCATGCTCTCCCATACCC
>WFTN01000453.1 GCA_015485455.1 Planctomycetota bacterium
GGAGGTAGTCCGGTCATCCCCGCAGTCATCCCCAGCAGATTCACGAAATCAACAGAACTCTTAGCCTTTGAGTTGGGCTACCGAATAAGGCCCGCTGACAATTTGTCCTTCGATTTGGCCCTGTTTTATAACGACTACGAACGCATCGCCACCACGGACCTACGGGGCCTCAACATTTCCGGAGGACTGCCCTTCCTTGAATCGATTCGTGATAACAAAGCCAAAGGGAGGTCCTACGGTCTCGAACTGTCGTCTGAATGGCGCCCACTCAAAGACCTCCGTGTTTCAGCTAGCTATAGCTTCATCGCCATCGACATAAAGAGCGTTGGCTCCACCGATCCGAATTTCGACGGAGCGGAAGATTCTTCCCCAAGTCATCGCATTGTCTTCAGAGCCAACTGGGATATCACTTCCGACCTAGAATTTAACACCACCGTCTACTGGACTGACAAAATTCGCCGCTTTGATATCCCCAATTACTTGCGGCTCGACCTACAGTTGCGTTGGCGTGTTCTAGACAACCTAGAGCTTGCCATCGGTGTACGCAACCTCTTAGATGACCGTCACCCCGAATTCAGCGACACCTTTGGTCGCCGAGGTAGCGAAGTCGAACGGACCGCCTACTTCTGGATGGACTTCACTTTCTAATGATTAACAATCCGCTAACAACAAGGATGAAGGTTGGAGGATTGATCCTCCTGTGCACCTTCGTGCTCACTGTTGGCGGCCATGCAACCGGGCGTGGGGACTTTAAGGCACCAGAAACTGCCCCCGAAGATTCAACGTCATCAAGCTCGGAATATCGATTCAAAGCAGTGTTCCTTTATCGCCTAGTCCGCTGGGTGAATTGGCCCACATCCAATCTGCCTAAGAAATCCAAGACATTAACCATCGGCATCGTGGGTAAAGATCCATTCGGGCGGGAGATCGACGCACTGACCAAGCTCAAACCAATAAAAGGTCGAAAAATTGTCATCAAACGATTCAGCAAAGTTGTCGATATCAAGAAAACACAAGTGCTCTTCGTGAGTCGTTCTCTCACCCAAGCAGAGGTAGAGCAAGTGATCAGGCGAGGTCACAGGGACTCTATCCTCATTGTTGGAGAAAAAGACAAGTTCGTTGATCAATCTGGGATGATCAGTCTCCTGATCCGAAAGAACAAATTGAAGTTCGAAGTGAACACAGAATCGATCAAAAAGGCCAAGCTCAAAGTGTCAAGCCAAATCCTCAAGATGGCTTCTCGTGTAGTGAAGAAGAGCAAGAAGAAGTAGAGTGACCAAATTCCGCGACATGTCAATCCGCGCCAAGATGACTTGGGTCATCATGTCCTCCAGTGCACTCGTTCTGGTGCTCGCCTGCGGTGGGCTATTCTTGGCAAACACACGCATGTTGCGGTCCAACAAGATCGATCAAGTCAAGACCATTGCTAAAATCATAGCTGCCAACGTCAAAGCACCCCTTCAATTCGACAGCCAACAAGATGCAACAAATAGCTTAGAATTGCTTCATAACCAGGATCATGTAACCGACTGCATCATCTACGATTTAGACGGCAAGATCTTTGCTCGCTATTCACGGACACCAACCAAATCCCCCTGGATTCCGGCTCTCGACCAAGTCCCCGACTACACTGTCGAAAAGAAGACCGTTGTAGTTCTGCAACATATCGCTCTGGATGGGGAACGTATTGGAAGTGTCGTGCTTCGAAGCGATCGCACCGACGAAATGGAATTACGCGCTCGGCTCATTCAAATGGCCCTGCTCCTGATCGCGACCATCCTTGGATTGACCTATCTGCTGGCCATGAGGATCCAAAGGATCATTACTGATCCGATTGCCAGCCTCTCGAACGTTGCGAGCAAAATATCCGAAGGGAAAGATTATTCTCTTCGGGCAAAGAAACTGAGCAATGACGAAATTGGGCGCTTGGTTGAACTATTCAACGTCATGCTTGCCCGGGTACAACAGCGCGACGAAGAACTTGCAACCCACCGTGACAACCTAGAGAACGAGGTCAAAGATCGGACTCACGAGTTGGTCAATCTCAACAAGAATCTGATTCGTGCCAAAGAGCGTGCAGAAGAAGGCACCCGAGCGAAATCCGAATTTCTGGCCAACATGAGCCACGAAATCCGCACACCACTCAATGGTATCATTGGCATGACAGAGTTGGCTCTCGATACGGATTTGGATGAGGAGCAGAAGGAGTTTTTGAACATTGTCGACTCTTCGGCAGAAGCTCTCCTTGTCATCATCAATGACATTCTTGACTTCTCGAAAATCGAAGCTGGCCGTATGGAACTCGATATTCACGAGTTTAGCGTGCACGACCATGTCTGCGATACGGCCCGCGTCTTGGCTCATTCCGCCAACGCCAAAGATGTGCGTATGATCTGCCGATCAGATCCCAGAATCCCTTCAATCGTTCGGGGAGACTCGGCCAAACTACGACAAATCCTCATCAACTTGATCGGCAACGCAATTAAGTTTACAGACGAAGGATCCGTCAACACCGAAGTAGACTTGGTGTCGGAGAATAAGGGTGAAGTGGAGCTTCATTTCAAGGTCCACGACAGCGGTATTGGCATCGCTCAAGACCAGTTGGAAACGATCTTCTCTCCTTTCATTCAGGCCGACGGTTCAACAACAAGACAATACGGCGGAACCGGGTTGGGGCTGGCGATTTCAAAACAACTGGTCAATCTGATGGATGGCCGCATTTGGGCCGAAAGCACCCCGGGAAAGGGAAGCACATTCCACTTCACAGCCAAGTTAGAAAGGGCCAGTGAGTCCGATGGTGCCAACGGTACGAAGTCGATGGAAATTTCTGGCATGCCAATCCTGGCAGCCATCACAGACCAAACCGAGGCAAACAACCTCCAAGAGCTCCTCAAATCTTGGGATTTGACACCTCAGATCATCACCACGGCAGAGGAACTCACTGACATTCTTCAAACCAGTTCGTCTTCAAGCATAAAGTGCCGAACGGTCATCATCGACTTGGACATGGACGAAGACATTGTTGCATCCATGCTGGAAGCTCTCAGACAATTGAAATCTTTGGCGATTGACATCATCACCATCGGCGGACAATTGGGTGGCGGACGTTCCGTTGACCGTGCCGACATGCACCTGCTCAGGCCCTTTAAAGCCTCTGAACTCTACAATCTGCTCTTGCAGTCATTCAATCAAAAGAATGGAAAGGACGAACCTGTGGTAGAAGTCGAAGTTTCTCAATCTGATTCCTCTGGTGCTACACATGGAAGAGTCTTGGTCGTGGAAGACAACGCGATCAACCAAAAGCTCATTCTCAGTATGCTGAAGAAATGGGGATTCGAAACCGCCCTGGCAGAAAACGGCGCCATCGCATTGGAAATGGCAAACAGTGATGATGATTTCGACATGATCCTCATGGACTTGCAGATGCCCGTCATGGGGGGACTGGATGCCACCCACGCTTTGCGGGAAAAGGGCATTGAGACCCCCATCGTGGCTGTCACCGCCAATGCCATGAAGGGCGACCGGGAGATTTGCATCGATGCGGGAATGGACGAATACGTCCCCAAACCCATCAAACCAGACGTTTTGAAGTCTGTTATTGGCAAGTTCTTCGGAGAATAGTCGCGATAGGGACTGCCCACGCCCCTTTTCCTTGCCAGTCGAACGATGTTAAACCGTTGGCAGCAAGGAGCTGACGTGTCTATTTCTAACGAATATCACAATGCAACGAAGTACGCCCCCGAATCTATCGGTGATATTCCACCGGCTGATTGGGATGCCCAGCCAACTCCCTACAAAGACTTCCATTCCAAATCCCGCATTGAATTGGGCGAATTCCTTTTGCTGACTCAAGAGGAGGACAGCGACGAGCCCATCCTCAAGGAAGCCGACCCAACCTCCCCACATTACCACCTATCGCGACTTTCAACCCTCCTGCTTCACATCAATGGCGTCACCGCTCAGCAGCGAACCAATGGAGATCCCATTTTCTATCGGTCTGCCCCTTCCGCAGGAGCTCTCTACCCCACAGAAATCTACTTGGCTATTCGCGATACACCCGGAGTCGAAGACGGCATCTACAACTACCAAGTACGAGACCACACCTTGGCTCCCGTGCTCGAAGGCAACTTTTGGCCAGACTTAGGGGCCTGCATCGAGGGTGATTCTACTATTGAAAACGCCAACATCGTGTTTCTCTTGAGCATCGTCTTTCTCCGGTCAAGTTGGCGCTACCATGACCGTTCCTATCGTCGTATCCTTCTGGATTCAGGTCACGTCTTGGGAAACCTCATGGTTTTCTCACCTGAAATGTCTTACTGCCCCAAGGCGATTACAGCTTTTCATGATCAGGGTTTGAACGACTTTATGTTCTTCGACGGAGCTAAGGAGTCGACACTCATCTTGGTGGCATTGGAAGAGGAGCCTCATCCTCGGCAACCTCTTGGGGTCAGCCAAGGTTCAGGGCAAAGTGTCGAAGAAAACCTCATCCTAAGAACCCACCAAGCCAGCCAGATCACTTCACTCCCCATCGAGACTAGCAGCCCAAAACCTGTAGAACTCTTGGCGGGAAAGAAATCACAGCTCACTTTTGCACTGAGCCGCAAACAGATACCCTGGGAAGGATCTTTGGGCCCAACAATTCTCTTGCGCCGATCCACCCGGTCATTCTCCGGGGCCCCCATGTCGATGGAATCCTTGGGAATGATTCTGGGATATGGTTACTTGGGTACTCAAACCAGCGACAAGAACCACTTCTTAGACCCAGCAAGAATCGACACATTCCTGGCCGTTCATCGAGTCGAAGACTTAGAGCAAGGCCTCTACCAATACGACCCTTGCAGCTCCCGTTTGTTGCTCCAAAGACGAGGCTACTTTGCCCGCGAAAATCATGAAATCGGTTTAGGCCAAGAGCTAATGCGAGACGCTTGCGTTATCATCTACCACTTTGCCAACATCGAGGATACAACAGCAGCACTTGGAGAACGAGGCTATCGCTACCTCAACCTAGACTGCGGACACATCGGCCAGCGATTGAACTTGGCGGCACTCAAGCTCAACTTAGGCGTCAGTGGCATCGGCGGCTACTTTGATGATCAAGTCAATGAGCTCTTTCATCGCCCTGCAAGCGAAAGCGTTCTCTACGCCACTTGCATCGGCCAACCTCTGGGTTAGCCCTCTAAACAGGCGAAGGTGTAGCACCGTCAAAGTCATCAACATGAAAGCTATCCACTTGAATAGCATCATCACGAGCGGCCATGGCATCCTGGAAGAGTTTCAATTCCGCTTCTTCAATCACCCCGAGTTCAACAGCTTCTGCCAAATGGGACTCGGGCCGTCCACGCTTTAAGCGGCCGTCCTTCATGGCTGCTTTGATCTTGCCCGCAATCGCTTGACCTTGACTCGCCGTCACCAGCGCTTGCTCCAATCGACCGAGTGCTTGGTCCGCTGAAGCAGGCAAATACATCAAGTCGAAGAGGCGCTCCCTCTGCACCCCAGGTTGGCGCAACACATCTGCCACCTGGCTGCCAAGCTTGTCATGATGCTTACCACCGATGGCATTCAGTCGCGACCAAAGACGAACTGGCCCCTTGAGGATACCCCCCAAATAAGGCACGGGAAAGTTAGAAAAAATAGCGTCAAAGGCACTCTGGATCTCAGCCAAGCACTCTTCTGCTGCCAGTTTCACCATGGGCAAATCTTCGAGCTTGCGTCCATCAGCTTCGAACCGACGAAGTACAGCTGTGAGAAAATACATCCAAGACAAAACGTCGCCCAAACGAGCAGAGAGCCTTTCATGTCGTTTCAATTTGCCACCCAAAGAAACCATGGCGAAATCTGCTACCAAAGCAAAACTCGCTGAGGCCCATTTCAACTTGCGCCAATAACGGGCCGTAGGCCCAGTCACTGGGCTCCGGGCGAATAGGCCTCGGGTCAGACTGAGGAGGACACTGCGATGCAAATTGCGCACGAAATGACGGACGTGTCCAAAGAAGGCTCGATCGAACGCTCCATAGTCGTCTTTCTCAATGGCTTCCACTTGCGCCCGAGCCCATGGGTGACAGCGCATAGCACCCTGACCAAAAATGATCATAGACCGCGTTAGGATGTTCGCGCCTTCAACAGTGATCGCAATCGGTGTAGCAATATGGCTATTGGCCAAGAGATTCCGAGGCCCCCGGGAGATACCCGCGCCGGCGACAATATCCATGCCATCGTTTGTCAATCGCCTTGAAAGTTCGGTGAAGTGGCATTTTACGATGGCCGAGACCACACTGGGCTTATGACCAGAATCAAGGGCTGTGGTGGTATAACGACGCCCAGCTTCCATCAAATATGTCATCGAGCCAATGCGAGAGAGAGGTTCTTCGATACCCTCAAATTTTCCGATCGGCATGCCGAACTGATAACGCAACATGCTGTAGGCGCCAGCAGTTCGTGAGACGAGTTTAGCATTGGCAACCATAGCTGCCGGCAAAGCGATGCCCCGCCCCGCCGCCAAACATTCCATCAACATACCCCAACCTTTACCTGCGAATGTCGGGCCTCCGATGATAGCATCCACAGGCACAACAACGTCCTTGCCGTAAATCGCGCAGTTGTGAAATGGTACACCCAAGGGGTCGTGGCGCTCGTCGGCACGTACCCCCGGCGAGTCCGTTGGAATGAGGGCACAAGTGATCCCCGGGGAGACACCCTGGCCAAGTAAATTCTCTGGGTCTTTCAGCTTGAATGCCAAACCAATGATGGTGCTCACTGTTGCCAAGCTGGTGTAACGTTTGTTCCAGTTGAGCTTGAGCATCAAGGCACCGGATTCATCTTTGAAGACAATTCCCTCAGCCTGGATCGCCCCGGCATCGCTACCCGCACCTGGTTCAGTGAGAGCAAAACAGGGCATGTGCTCACCAGAAGCCAATTTAGGCAAGAATTCGTTCTTCTGTTCCTCGGTTCCGTAAAGATGCAGCAGCTCTGCGGGCCCAAGAGAATTGGGAATCATGACCGTGACACTAAGAGCAAAGGAACGTGACGCCAACTTATGAATCACTGCACTCAAGCCACTGGCACTCAAGTTGAGGCCCCCATGTTCAATGGGAACGATCAAACCAAAGAACTTGTTCTGCTTAAGGTAGGCCCAGACTTCAGGGGGCAAATCCTTTTCTTTCCAGCAACGCTGGTCATCGATCAACCGGCAAACTTCTTCGACCGGCCCGTCCAAGAAGTCTTGCTCATCTTGGCGCAAAGGTTTCTCCGGCTGATCGAGGAGTTTCTTCACATCTGGTTTCCCAGAAAACAGCTCCCCGTCCATCCACACGGTGCCTGCTTCGAGAGCCACCCTTTCTGTCTCAGATATGATCGGAAGTAAGCCGGCTCTCTTAAGGATGGTCGCAATTCGTTTAGCAAAAATTCGCGATCGAATCGGCGGAATGCTGAACAAGAGGAATGGGGCGGCGGCTAAGATGATGAGCCATGTTGGCGCTCCCATCAAGTAGAGGGCAGCACTAGCAGAAATCACCCATATCAGCAAAGGCGCCCCAGTATAACCCAAGGCCAAAATGGCGAGAATAATTCCCATCGCAGTCCAAGACATGGCATCCTCCTGCGTTCTTCGACCACGTTCAGGTCGAAACGCGCCCTTCAATTAACGAGCACTCGCGTCGTCATTCATGACCACGCCACCTTCCACGGGCCAAAGAATAGAGCAAGCTTGAAATTCCTTATCTCTCTTGCGAGATACGAAACATAGGTCACACTATCACCAACGTCTTCCAGCTCAAAGGACTGGGACAAAGTGCCTTATATTAGTCTCGACCACCAAGGGAGCCCAACATGACCACAGTAGAAAAACGATTTGTCGCCCCTGCAACTTGGGTCTTAGGAGGGTGGCTCTTCTTAAGTGTGGCCATGGCCTATTCCGCAGGCGCCACATTTGGCACCCTCAAACCAGATCGGCTGCGATCGGCCAACGAAGTGTTCGCTAAACTCAGTGCCAAGGACGAACGTCCTCAAGCATTGCGCTATGTAGCCTCCGAGCTCAATCGTAAGTTCTTCCGGCATTATGGCTACTTACAACTTGTGCTGGCTGTCTTGGGGGTTTTCTTCGTCTTCAAGACAAACCATCGTGCTGCTCTCGTTTTGACCTTCCTAGCCCTCGCTTTGGCAGCGTTTTTTGCATTCTATTTGATCCCTGAAGCCACAGTATTAGGCCGAGAGATTGACTTCACACCGAAAGAGCCCCTCACAGCAGCAAGAGAGACCTTCGACAACCTCCACCAATTGTCGACGAAATCCGAAGGGCTCAAGATGGTCTTACTCATCGCTGCATCCGTCTTGCTCATGCGTCCATCCCTGCGGAAATAGAACCACAGAACGGCCAATCCAACATTTGTTGGCGAAAAGCGTATTAAGGTCATGGAGAAATCTGGGCGATAAAGAAAAGGGGAGTTGTCGTCTGCCACAATGGCTATGCCAACGGTCAGTCATTGACCCATGGGCGACCCGCAAGAAACGAGGAGAATGCTATGAGATCTCGATGGGACGAATGTGAACCCAAAGAGACTAAGCGTTATCAACTCCGCCTCTTGAAGCGATTCTTGCGAGATCAGGTCCTCCCATTCAGCCCCCACTACCGTAGACTTTTTGATGCCGGAAAAATCCCAGATTGGCAAGACCTCAAAGACCCCAGTGATCTGACCCGCCTGCCTTTCACCACCAAAGAAGATCTCTTGCCATCAATAGACCGGGACACGGGCCCCCGAGACTTTATTTTACAACCATCCAAAGAGCTCATTCAACAACGGTTAGCCCTGAGTACTAAGCTCAAATTCTTAACTCGAAAACTTCTACGGGGCCAAGAACAACTGCAACAAGAGTTGTTGCGGGAGTACAATCCCTCCCAGATTTTTTTCACCACGGGCAGAAGTGCCTCGTCGATTCCCTTTTTCTTGACACCCTACGACCAAGCTCTCCTGCGGGAGACCGGCAGGCGTATCGTGCGGGTCTTGGGACTCACTCCCCAAGAAGACAAAGTCCTGAGTTTCTTTCCCTACGCTCCTCATTTGGCATTCTGGCAAGTAGCAAGTTGTGCGGAGGCCGGGGGCGTTCTCACCCTCAACACCGGCGGCGGTCGGGCCATGGGGGGCTCACGGATTTTGGACCTCATGCAGAGAATGCAACCCACGGCCATCGTCGGGATGCCAGGGTACGCCTATCATCTGTTGCGCAGCGCCCATGCACGGGGTGCAAAACTCCATTCGATCAAGAAGGTTGCCCTGGGAGGCGAAGCTGTTTCCCCCCACCTGAAGAGCAAAATCATTGGCCTCTTGGAAGAGATGGGCGCCGAGAATCCCAAGGTCGCCAGCGTCTTCGGCTTCACGGAAGCGAGACAATGTTGGGCAGAATGTACCGGGGCAGATAACACAGGATTCCATCTATCCCCCGATCTCAGCATCATGGAGATTGTCGACCCAGAGAGCGGCGAAATTTTGCCAGACGGCGAAAGCGGTGAACTCGTCTATACGACTTTGGATGGCCGAGGTTCCGCGTTGATTCGCTATCGGACCGGTGACCTCATCGAAGGTGGCATCACCTGGGATCGTTGCCCCGGATGCAGCAGACGTCTACCGAGGATGTCCAGCATCGTCAGGCGGGTGTCAAACGTCAAGAACCTTGAGCTTTCGAAAATCAAAGGCACCTACGTCAACTTCAATACCCTGATCGAGATCCTCGACAATGAGACTGGCATTGAAGAATGGCAGATAGCCATCAGTAAAGCCGACAATGACCCCTTTGAAGTGGACGAACTGAACCTCCACCTGGCCATGTCCAAGGGAGCAGAATTCGCCGGGCTTCATGATCGCATTCAACGGCGGGCCAAAACCGCTGCGGAGATCCAATTCAACGGAATTCACGTGCACAACTTAGACGAGATGCTCAACCGCGTGGGTATGGAAACCGAAACCAAAGAGCAACGCATCTTAGACCTACGCCCGTCTCAAACTGATGCCGATGCGGAAGCTGTCAAATGAACCTCAGAGCATCGACGTTTTCCGGGGGAACAACGCTCATTCTCGGAGGTGGAGGTGCCAGGGGTTACGCCCACTTTGGCGTCTTGCAAGTACTCCAGGAATCCGGTTTCGAAATTGACCGGGTTGTGGGCGTCTCCATTGGGGCATTCATTGGGGCACTCTACTGTGAAACTCCGAATGCCCATGCCATTACTGAGCGCGTCCATGACTACGTCCACAATGAAAAATTTCTGCGTTACTACAACCGGATGCTGAGAGCTTCTCAGGGGGCTGGTCATACACCCGATGATCGGGACGGGGAGACCAACGATTCGGCCAAAGCCTGGGGCCGCATCGTCGGCCGCGTCCGTGGTTATCTGAGAGCCACAGTTGCCTTTCACCGCTTCGTTTCCCGTCCAGGAATCTTGAGCAACCGCCCCATGGAAGATTGCTTGGAATCCTTGTTGGAAAACTCAGATATTGCTGACCTCAAAGTGCCCCTCACCATCGTCGCCACCGATCTCAAAATCGGGGAACGTCTGGACATGGAAGTCGGTGATCTGTTCTCCGCCATCATCGGCAGCACAGCTCTACCTGGCATTTTCCCCCCAGTGGAAAGAGGCGATCACCTCTTGTCTGACTATGGTGTTCTCTGCTCAATACCCATGGAAAGTGCCCAAAGACACCGTCCAGATCTGGTAGTCGCCGTCGATCTGTCACCGAAGATCGAAACAAAGGACAAATTTGACTCTGGTTTAGATGTCATTAACCGCATGGACTCCATTGGCTGCCAGCTCTTCAACAACCAGGCATCAACTGCGGCTGACTTGGTGATTCGCCCGGATCTTGGTCAAACGAGCTGGGCCGACTTTCTGAACATGGAGGAGATCGTTGAAGCTGGACGCCAAGCTGCTCTCGATGCCCTGCCCCATCTTGAGTCGTTGGTTTCCCTTCCGATGATCCAACCCCACGATTCTTGAGTCAGAAGAAGCCTTTCTGACGCCTGGAGATTTTTTTTCATGAATTCGTTCGGTTGAGGACTCAGAGATCGGTCATTTTTCGTATCTTGCGGATCCACCAGAACCGTAATGGGTCGGTTGTGGCCTGAAATAGAATAAGGCAGAGGAATGCCACAAGAAGATTCAAACAACTACGAGTCAATCAATCTCACTTGCGAAGACGGTGTCAACCTGTTGACCCTGGTTGGAGACCAAAAGAAGCCATTCATTCTCAGCCCCGCATCCATGACGGAACTTGAGCATGCCATAGCCCACATCGATTGCCATCAAGGCCAAACAAAGGGCCTCATCATTCGCGGTGCTGGCGCGGGAATTTTCTGCGCAGGTGCCGATTTGGATGTCCTCGCAAGCCTCGACACAGAAGACGAAATTTCACAGCTCATTTGTCGAGGACAAGATCTCTTCTCCAAGTTAGCCGCCCTTAAAATCCCTACCGTCGCAGCCATCAGTGGCACCTGCGTGGGCGGTGGCTTAGAGCTGGCCTTGGCTTGTGACCTACGCATAACGAGTGACCACAAGAAGACAAAATTGGGTCTGCCAGAAGTCCGCTTGGGCATCTTGCCTGCCTGGGGCGGTTCCACTCGTTTGGTGGATACCATCGGCCTCAAGCAAGCATTGCCCTTGCTCCTAACCGGACGCCTGGTATCCGGGCGTCGAGCCCGATCTCTGGGCTTGGTAGCTGACTGCTGCCCCCAGGAGATGTTGCTCGAAAGAGCCCATCATTGGTTAAAGAAATTGGCCGCAGCTAGGGCCCATGGTCATCATGGAAATCCAAGTTTTCGCGACGTGGGATTATCAGACTATCTCATTCATGAGATCCCCCTGGTTCGTCAGTTCATTCTCAAAGCCGCAGAAAAAAATGTGCGCCAACAAACTGGGGGCCACTATCCAGCTCCCCTGCAATTGATCTCCCTGCTCAGAGAATCTGACGGCAAAGATTTAGAAACTCGTCTGGACTTGGAGCACGATGGTGCCGTCAAGTTAGCCCAAAGCCGAGTAGCAAAGAACCTCATTTCGATCTTCAGGCGGAATCGGGATAAAGAACGTGGAGCTCCCTATTCATGGGACCTCAAAGGTCAACCAAAACCCAAGAGAATTGCCGTCGTCGGTGGGGGCATCATGGGTTCAGGCATCGCCACTGCCCTTTTGCGATCGGGCTTGCAAGTCACCCTCCTTGATCTATGGCCCCAAGCACTGATCAAGGCAAAACGCGCTATTACTGCCGAATTCGATAAACAGGTAAAGAGGCGTCGGCTGGATAAGTGTAGCGTGCGCCAAATACTGGATCGCTTGATTCTCACCGATAACTATAGTGATTTAGTCTCAGCGGACCTTGTCATCGAATCAGTACCCGAGATCGCTGAGTTAAAGAAGACCGTCCTCAAAGAGATTGACGCCCAGGCAGGGGCGAATGCCATCATTTGCACTAACACTTCCAGTCTCAGCATTGACGATTTGGAGCAAGCGTTGGCCAGCAAAAAACCACTCTACGGCCTTCACTTCTTCAATCCTGCCCCCAAGATGCCCCTGGTCGAAATCGTCCGAGGCAAGAACGCCCAAGAAGAAACTCTGGCTCGATTATCCCGATTCTGCCGCAATATTAGCAAGACCCCCGTAGTCGTCGCGGACCGCCCAGCCTTCGTTGTGAATCGTCTTCTGGCCCCCTATCTGCTTGAGGCTCAAAACCTCCTGTTGGAAGGAGCCCCTTTGGCTTCAATCGAAAAGGCAGCCAAATCGTTCGGCTTCCCCATGGGACCATTCGAATTGATGGACTCCGTTGGCTTGGACATCATCCAGCATGTTTGTGACTACCTGGCCACCTTCCCCGAATTGAACATGAAGACCCCAGAGCTCATTCATGCCCTCGTTGCCAACAAGCAGCTGGGCCGGAAAACGAAAATTGGCTTTTACCGTTGGCGTGGCCGAAAGAAAAAACCACGAACTGACCGAGAGCTCCATGGCATAGCTCAGGTCTCCCCCAATCTCCGGGACTGGCCAGAGTCCGATATTCTGCTGCGCCTAGAAAAAGCTCTTTACCAAGAAGCGGCGCGCATCATGGAAGAGGGAATTGTGCAGAACGAGACTGATTTGGACTTGGCATCCATATTCGGCATGGGTTTCCCTCCCTTCACCGGAGGAATCGCTTCTTGGGCCGCTGAGAAGAGTGAGGTGGCATCATGAACAAGGCAGCAACAGAGCTCAGAGTCATTGATGGGCTCAGAACACCATTCGCTTTGGCCAATAGAGAATTCTCACAAGTAGATGCCGATGAATTGGGGCGTTTGGCATCCACCCATCTCCTAGGACGTCACCCCCAATACGTGAGCCAGATCGAAGAAGTCATTTTTGGCTGTGTGGGCCCTGGGGCCTCCCTGAGCAATATAGCGCGAGTCATCGCCCTACGAAGTGGGTTACCGGAGAGAATCCCCGCTCTTACGGTTCAAAGGAATTGCGGGTCAGGGATGGAATCCTTAGCTCAAGTGTTTCATCGCCAAGGTCGAGAGGTTGGATCCTCTTTCTTGGTGGGCGGCACAGAGTCCATGAGTAGCTACCCATTCTACTTTTCTGACAAGATGAAGTCTCTCTTCACCCAACTCAATCGTGCCAAGAGTCCCATGGCAACTATGAAAGCTATGATGAGTTTTCGCTTGGGGCACCTATCTCCTCGCATTGCCCTCCTGGAAGGGCTCACTGATCCAACTTGTGGCTTGAGCATGGGAAGAACAGCAGAGAACCTAGCCCGAGAGTTTGGTATCAGTCGGGAATCTCAAGATGCTTTCGCCCTTCAAAGTCATCAACGTGCGGCGGCGGCCCGGGAACTCATCCAAGAAGAAACAATGGTTTGTGTTACCGACAAAGGTGCCTTGCGAGACGATTCTTCAGTTCGTCCACAGCAGGACATGGAAGCACTTGGCCGCCTCAGACCCGTGTTCACCAAGAACTATGGCACCGTGACCGCAGGGAATGCTTGCGCCGTTTCCGATGGTGCAGTAGCCCTGTTGTTGACGACTTCACACCAGGGACGAGAGATGGACTCATTGGGGGTGGTCAAAGACTGCGCCACCATCGGTTTGGCGCCCTCTCGTATGGGATTGGGCCCAGTCTTCGCGATTGCCGCCTTGCTTCAAAGAAACAACCTCCTTTTGGGCGACATTGACCTCTTCGAAATCAACGAAGCATTTTCGGCCCAAGTCTTGGCTTGTCTTGAGGCGGCAAAATCGCGAGACTTCTGCACACGTGAGTTGGGTCTCCAACAAGCTCTCGGTGAAATCCACCAGGAGCAGCTCAACGTAAACGGGGGTGCCATCGCCCTGGGGCATCCCCTAGGTGCCAGCGGTGCCAGGATTATTCTGACACTCCTAAAAGAACTCAAACGCCGGGGACTCAAACGAGGAATCGCCGCACTTTGTATTGGCGGTGGACAAGGATCTGCCGTGTTATTGGAAAGAACAAATTGACCATGACAAAGATCATCGACAAAGCTACCCTGAGAAAAATGCCAAAAGTCTTGTTGCACAACCACCTCGATGGCTGTCTGAGACCAGACACGATCATTGATTTGGCCCAAGACGTGGACGACTTCGAACTCCCAACAGAAGATGCCACTGAGTTGCGTGAGTGGTTCTTTCGAGGAGCGAACAAGGGCAATTTAGGTGAGTATTTGGAAGGATTCGGTGTCACCTGTGGCGTGATGCAAACAGAAGAATCTTTGGTGAGAGTAGCCAAAGAACTCTTGGAAGACCTCCACGCTGATGGCGTTGTCTACACAGAAGTCCGCTTCGCACCAGTCCTGCATACCAATCAAGGCCTCAACTATGAGCAAATCATGAATGCAGTCATTCGCGGTCTCAAGGATGGCGAAGAGGCCACCGGCGTAAGCTGGGGTATCATCGTTTGCTCATTGCGTAACATGGATCCATCCATCTCATTGGAGATGGCCGAGCTAGCAGTCGCATTTCGCGAGCATGGTGTGGTTGGTTTTGATCTCGCCGGTGACGAAAACGGGCACCCACCCAAAGCCCACTTGGAAGCGTTCCACTATTGCTCACGGCAAAACTTCAACATTACAATCCATGCAGGTGAAGCCTTTGGCGCCGCCAGCATTTGGCAGGCACTTCAATATTGTGGCGCCCATCGCATTGGCCATTGCACGCGGCTGGTCGAAGACATGACCATTCAAGACGGTCAAGTCACTCACATGGGAACATTGGCCGCCTACGTCCGTGATCGTCGCATTCCTTTGGAAATCTGTTTGCAGAGCAATGTCCACACGGGAGCCGTTGCGTCCTTAGAAGAGCATCCATTCAAACCCTACTTCGATGCCCACTTCCGGGTCACCCTCAACACCGACAATTGCCTGATGTCGAACACCACCATGACGGATGAGTTCAGCGTTGCCAACAGCCTCTATGGCCTCGATGCCGCAGACTTGGAGAAAATCACCGTGAATGCCATGAAAAGTGCATTCGTTGATTTCGACACGAGGCTTGCCTTAATCTATGACAAGGTCAAAGCCGGTTACCAAGCTATGCGAGACGAAGGTCTTATTTAGCTTCTTCGGCAAGAGGGTCGATGCGAATAATCGCGAATCTTTCACCGCCGTCCCGAGCTGGTTTACTTAAGGGGTCATCTGAAACGAGGTGAGCCCCCGGGCCCAACACTTCCAGCAAATTGTCTACTGACATTCCGAAAGGGGGCCCTCCTTCAGCTATGTCTTTCCCCACGGGAAAAACCAAGGCACCGAGGACCCCACCTTCCCTTAAAACTCGTCGTACCGTTCGGCCCCAGAGGGGCCGTTTCTCAGGGGGGATGGCACAGAAAAACGTGTGGTCCCACCAGAGCTCATAAACCTCGTTTTCCTCCACCTCAAAGGCATCGCGGAGCAGAAATATAGAACCATCCTCGCCGAGTTGGGGATTAAGATGGGGAGACACATGTTCCGCCATATCAACCGCAGTGACTTGCCACCCGGCCTGCGACAAAAAGACGGCATCGTGCCCCCGGCCGCAGCCTGGAACATAAGCTCTCTTGGGCCTACCCAAAGAAGAAATCTGAGCCACAAGTTCCGGGTGAGGCTGACCAAGATCCCAAGGAGAAACGGAATTCTGCCAGAAATGATTCCAAAAAGACGGGAAGGCACTCGACTCATTCGGCATGGCAAAGCCCTCCGGTAGGTGATCCTCAATTCCCATGGTACTTCTCCTTTGCCTCGTCAATTTTTCTTGTAATCCAGATTTGGATATTTAACTGTCATGCCAAACAGAACAGTATGGGATTAGCCCAGCCACACAAGTTCGAGTTTTCATTGGGGGGATATGCCTTGCCTCTGTCATGTATCATCTACGATTTGGACGGTACGCTGATTGATTCAGCCCCCGATATTGCCATTGCCGTCAACCGAGTTCGTCGCCACTACTATTTGGACGAGCTCACGGAAATGGATGTGCGCGACTTCATCGGAGATGGCGCCCGCCGACTCATCGAAAGAGCCGTATTCGGTTTAGTCGACGACCCCAGCCAGCGGCCAGAAAAGCGGCTTCCCAAGTCCGCCGCTGATATTGACCAGGTGACAAGTCTGTTTCGCGATATCTACAGCGAAGACCCCGTCATTGAAACAACCATGGCCAAAGGGGTCGAGAGAACACTCAAACATTGGCAAGATCTTGGAGTCGCTCAGGTGTGCTTAACGAACAAACCACACCAACTCAGCCTCAGCGTTCTAGAAGGCATGGGACTCCTGGGATACTTCGATCTCGTGGTCGGGGCTGGGGCCAAAGACGATGACGGTGAGACCTTGCCGCGAAAACCGGATACAGCGGTTCTCGACTTCGTTGTGGACCAAACTGGTGCCCCCAGAGAAGAAACTGTCCTGGTGGGCGACGGCTTGCCAGACTTCGAAATCGCGAGAAAAGGAGGCATCCCATGCATCGCTCTCCTCTGCGGCTATACCCCCAGCCAAGTGGTCATTGACCAAGCCGACGACCTGGACATGGTTGCAGCCTCATTTCTTGAAGCCCGTGACATCTTGCTCCGGCTCAACGAATCGATCTGAATACTCGGTCATGAAGGGGTAGTGTTTCTTCCAGGTGTCGATCAGCCCAAGACCAATCATGGGCTGCTCGCCGATCAAAAATGATCTGCTTGCGAAAACTATTCACCACACCAACATGGGCCAGATGGCTGTCCAACTCCATGCATCGATCCACATTCCCCAAGGTCTCCGAGCCTGCAGCGTGCATGTGAACATGAAGATCCCGCAGATCAAAAAGGCGTTTACCTTCGGCTAGATGAATCCAAGAAATAGGATTCGCTCGCTCCATCCTCCTTAAATCCCATCCCCGGTCATCAAGGAAATAAGGAGCGCAGGCGGAGGAAAGCCATAGTTGACAACCACGCCCATGGGGCCCACGTCTGGGGTCAATCTGCCCAGGCCACATGAAACTGCCATCATAAGCCCCGACTGAGGCGAAGAGAGATGGATATTTCAGAGCCAAGTACATCGCGCTAAAACCGCCCATGCTGAAACCATCAACAGCCGTGTGCCTACGGCCAATGCGTACAGAAAAACGGTTTTCAACGATCGCTTTGATTTCAAAGAAGTGCTTCTCGAATCTGCCGTTGCCCACCCCCCGAGAGCGTCCATCTGCCAACCAATTCAGGGGAACGCCTTGAGACTTGCCGGAGGGTTCCATGAATCCTGGCAAAACCACAATCATGGGTTCAATCACCCCAGCAGCAATCAAGCGATCAAGTAACTTCTTCAGGCCTTCTCGACGATCTTGGGATCCAGCCCATTCCCGCTCAGCCCCACGAAACAAATAGAGAGTGGGATAAGCACGGGTGCTGTCGCCATAACCCTCAGGCAAGTAAACGCCAAATGTCCGAGGAACTCCCAAAACGGAGCGGGGAATCAATACCCACTCGAATCGTGAGGCGTCCCAGTCATTCTGTTTCTTGGCTCGGTGTTTTGACCGCATGGTAATAAAGCCCTTTCTGGCCCCCTCAATATGTCGACAAACAGCTCAAGCACAAGGACTTAGACCACCTTATTCGAGAAATACACAAGAGTTGCCAACAACCGCCCGGACTCCTTATGATGGGAACACTGTGGGTTTCGTTTGCTGTGCCCCCAGGACTCTCAGAACTTAAGGTAGCTGATGATGCTATGTCGTCTTTCATCCATGTTGAGCCCTCTACTCGTGGTCATGTTCTGTGCCTTGAGCCCAGGACAAGTCTCCACCACTGGCTCCGTTGAGATTCAGGACTACTATACCTCCGGCACCTTCACCCAAACGACGGCGGAAGCAGGATCAGTCCACCGCAAGATCTATCACTATCCCAATGCCTCAGCTTTGCGTGTTGTTTTTGGAGCCTACACTTTGGGGCCCAACGATTGGATTGAAGTCTACGCACCCGGCACAGGAGAACGTCACAAACTCACCCCGGCCGAAATGACTAAATGGCAAGGGACATCAGCCTTCTTCAATGGCAACACCCTTTGGATCGACCTCATCTTGGCACCTGGATCCAGCGGCAGCTTTGACATCATCAGCTATTTTGTTGGATTGGGAGGCATTCCCTCTGGAGCCACCCACGTGGGTTACCAAACCATCTGTGGTTCCGATGATAGGGTCTCTTCCAATGACAACCGTGTCGCTCGCTTCGTGGCCAATGGGAGTGTTGTCAGTGGGGGTTGCACGCTTTTCTTAGCCAGCCCAGATGGTTGTGCCATCTCCGCTGGACATTGCTTTGCTGTTGGCTCCTTGCTGTTAGCGGAATTCAATTGCCCACCTTCTTTGCCCAATGGCGACTTACAGCACCCACCCATCTCAGATCAATTCCCTATAGACGTTGGTTCTATTACTTACTCAAACATCGGTCCCGGCGACGACTGGGGAATCTGCAAGTTGCTCCCCAACAATCTGGGTCAATCAGCGGTCAGCCTTTATGGCTTCTTCAACGTGATTCCATCAATCCCCAACCTCAATGACATCTTGCGCATCACGGGATTCGGAGTCGACGACAATGTTGACAATCAAACGAATCAGACCCACGCGGGGGCTTTGGTGGGCGTTCTCGGAACAAGCCTCCAATACAATATCGACACCAATGGAGGCAATTCTGGGGCTCCGATCATTGACGAGGCATCTGGCAATGTGGTGGGTATCCACACCAATGGTGGTTGCACAACGTCCGGCACGGGCAGTAATTCCGGGACATCCACCAGTTTAATCGGCTTCCAAACTGCATTAACAACTCTCTGCAATCAATTCGCTCAAGCTCCTGCCGCCGGGTTTACACAGTCCGCCACAACAGTCGCAGTAGGCCAAGTCATCACTTTTACTGACATCTCTTCTGGCCAACCTTCTTCTTGGGATTGGGACTTCGACGGCGACAACATCACCGACGCCACCACGGCCATTGCAAGTTTTAGTTATACAACCCCTGGCACCTACGACGTCAAGCTCACTGTGAGCAACCCCCTGGGCACAGACTCCGTCACGATGACGGCTTCGGTCAATGTGATCAACATTGTCCCGGCAAGCCTCCCCTACAACGAAGACTTCACTCAAGGTCTGCCGACTTCCGCTGAATGGCTCTTTGCGTCCATCGGAGCCACGGGACGCATCTCTGGTTCTAATTTTGGCAGCGACGCCCCTATCTCCGGAAGTCCATCATTGGCTATGGACTCATCCGTCAATCAGACTTTCGCGACAAATTCCTCCAGCCTCTTCCTCGATCTCACCGTTCCCGAGACCGCCACCATCACCTATTGGTTCAAAGACGTAAATGATGAGCCCCATCCGGAAGACGGCCTTTTTCTTTCTGACGGAACAACCGAGATCTTGCTTCAGGACCATGGCAACCTAGCAAACCTCGTTTGGACCGAAATCACCATAGACATAGGAGCCGCAGCGTCTGCTGCTGGGATAACCCTCACCAACAATATGCAGCTCATCTTCCGCCAACGAGATAACTACGCAATCAATGGAGATGGACATCTCATTGACGACATCTCCGTGGTTGCAGCTCCCTTCCCCGACACCGGCCAAAAAAATCAGGCGTCCGCAGCTCTGACCTCCCCAGGCATGGTCGACAAAGATGGTCTCATTCCCAGCGCCGACCAGAACGGCCCGTTCTTTATTAGCCTCCCAACCCAAGGGTTCTTCCGCTTGGATGTTCAAGGCCCAGCCAATGGAGCCATGACCATATTCTATGGTCCGCTCAACCGGGGAAATGCATTTTTTCCCGGCAACGGGCAACTAGACCTAGGGCTACTGGGAACTAACAACTTCAGCGATATCGGGATCTTAATCAACGGTATTACTTCCAACGATTTCTACGGATTCCTTTCTGCATCAGGGACCCAGTTCTTCTCAGCGTTTCTGCCACCTATTTTCCAGTCTGGTGATGTCTTAGCCTTCCAAGCCCTCACATCGCCCAATTTCCAGCTCACTGCCGCAATTGAGCTCACCATCCAATAACTTCTCCTGGGTTTCCATGCAGAGCTCCAGCCACGTTCTCCTTTGACCGATAAGTACGCTTGCACAAAGATGAACGGGAGAGGTCCGATATGAGTAGCCAAGTGAGCAGTCAAAGCGCAGAAGACCAAAGCACCGGAAATCCGAGCTTGTTACCAACTTACGTTGGCCGCCAGCCCATGTTTAACGCCAACCTCGAGACCCGTGCGTATGAATTGCTCTATCGCAGCAGTATTGAGAACTGGGCGGACATTGGTGACAGTGACTTGGCAACAGGCCAGACATTCTGGAATACCTTTATCGAATTGGGCCAAGCTCATGTGGCAGAAAGTCAACGGGCCTACATCAACGTAACCCCCACTTTCTTGCGATCTAACTGCATCGAGATCTTCCCCAAAAACAAGTTAGCCTTGGAGCTGCGCCCTCAAGACCTTGTGGACGCAGACGTCCGCCACGCTATCCAACAACTGCGAAATGATGGCTACCGAATTGTCTTGGACGGGCAAGGGCCAGAGACGATTGACACCGACCTCTTTGACTTAGTCGACGAGATCAAGATCGATGTCGCCGTGGGTGGTTCCCCAGAAAAGAGTGCATCGATT
>WFTN01000454.1 GCA_015485455.1 Planctomycetota bacterium
AATTGGCGGCGGCTTTCGGGCTGTCATCGCCAAGAGCAGTCCGCACGAAGGGATGCAACTCACCAAGAACAGACTTGGAAGTGGCGAAACTAGCTGCCAAGTAACGCCGAGCTAATTCCTCGTTGATGTCCCGCTCTTCCAGCGACTTCAGTTTCTTCACCAAGTTCTTGCCTTTGAAACCCAGAGCACGCTCATTCTCCGGCTTCGCCAATTGGGACAAGATGCGCTCAACATCCTGGGCCAAACGGCCAAGAGAGCCGTCCATTCTCAGGAAAGCTGTTTCCTTGTATAGCAAGCCCCAGATTTGGCGCCCTTTTTCAATGGCTTCGAAGTCTCTCAACGCCGGATCTGATTCAGGTAGCTTGGCTTTGAAAGCAGACTCTCTGGCAACCATGGCACTCCAGATCTTGGGATCGACGAAAGAACGATAGTTGCCACGATAGAATTTCAGGCTATTCCGCAACGAGAATATGTCTTCCAAGACTTCGATCTTTTGTTCGTGCCCAAGAGAGGCGTAGTCATTGAGTACTGCTTCGCGGTCTTCGATCAACTTGATGATGGCTGGCACGCGCACATCACGCTTGAACTCCAACTGTCCCATTGTCTCATAGCGCCCAGTACTCGCTGGGTTCCCTGAGATAAAGATGAGATCACCTTCCTTGACTCCCGTTGGAGCCCATTCGAGATAGTCGGGTGTTTGAGCGGGTTTGCCATTCTCGTATGCCCGTAGGAATGAAGCATCAAGGCAGTACCGTGGATAACAAAAATTGTCGCGATCACCGCCGAAGAACCCAAGTTGCTTCTCAGGCGCCCAAACAAGCCGGACGTCATCAAAAACTCTATAGTAATACATGAAATGCTGGGCACCTCCATGCATGGGCACGACTTCGCATTTGTGCCCTGAAGAACGAGACTCATTTTTTTCCAACATGGCGATCAGATTGCGCCGGGCAACCCCGGTCTTGGTGATCTTGTCGCTGATATTCTTCATCTGAACAAGCTGGTAGAGTTCAGCGCCGGGAATCTTGATCTCGTCTGCCAAAGTACTGGCCAAGAATCCCTTCTCCACCAAATCGGAACTGACGCTGGATAGTTGGTTGATGAATTCGAGGGCAACGTGGTGATTCGTTGCAACGAGGCCCTCAGAAGAAATGAATGACCCAGACCCACCAGAACTAATCTTGACGGATGACATCCTCAGGTGCTTGAGCCACCCATTGCTGGGCTCGAAGCCATATTTCTCTTTCAGCAACTTGAGAGGTAAGTCATGAAACGGCCACATCCCTTCATCAGGAGAAGGGGTGGGCTTCGAAGTCATGGCCACAGCCAGAACGGTCAAAAGAGGCAATAGGATTCGGCGAGGTTTCATGGTTCAACTCATCTCCAAATGAGAACTCAGAGGACGTGAAAAGAAGTCTAACGCCAAAGAATACGACCGTCGATCCAATCTCCAGATTTCACCATATTGGGCTGGCATCCCAACCTGATTGCATATAGAAACGAGCAGAAGATATCGTCTTCCTTTCCTGTCTCCTTATGACGGGACCCGGAAGGAATAAAGGTGTAGGAAAGTAATACCATGTTGAGCCGAATTCTTTTTGTCCTCTTGACCTTGGCGACGCTGGGTTCAGCGCAGCGCCACAAACCCTATGTCGACCGAGAGGCGGGGTTCTCCATCCGCCCCCCATCGAGCTTCTCCCGCGTCCCCATGCGCGGTGGCGAAAAGTGGATCTTGGCCAAATTCTTGAGTGACGAATCTTTCCCGCATGTTTATGAACAAGAAGGCAAACGAAGCACGATCCAACATCGTCCGACCATGCGGGTCTTAGTTTTCCCCAAAGACGCGAAAGCCGTGCAGGTCGAACGAGTTAAGAAGAAGAAAGAGGATGGCTCCACCATAGACGGAACAGTCATCACCATCTCAAACCCCTACAAGAACTACAAAGACTACCTCCAAAGGCACGATCAAGGAGGCGGTTGGCATATTAGCCAAGTGACTGAGACCAAAATCGCTGGTATTCCTGCGACCTGGACTGAAGCAGAAATACGGTCCATGACGATCTTACCGCGAGACCTCATGGCCGTCGTTTATCACTTGGGCGATCGCACGCTCGTGGTCGAAGTCGATGTTCTGCCCGAATTTCGCTCGCGTATGAACAATCGCATGAAGAACTCTCTGAAGTCCCTTCGGTGGTTGGGCACATCGCTACCCAAGAAAGAGAACGCCCCAAACAAAGAAAAATTCGACATCATCACGGACACCAAACTTTCCCATGCTGAGCGTTCCGCCAAGCTCGCCGAGCACTATGCAAAAGTGGCAAGAAAAAGACGCGAAGAAGACCTCAAGCGAGCGGTGAAAAACAAACCCAACGGTTGGCGCGCCATGAAGCGGAAGAACTTTGTTGTCTTGACCCACGTCGGAGACAAATACACCAACCACATTTTGAAACAATCTGGCTACTTCCGCAAATGGTTGGACAAGAAATTCGCAAAGATCGGCGATGGCAAAGTTTATCCATCTCTTATCCGAATCTTCAAAGGGAGGAGCGAAGCACAGGCGTATCTTCGAGGATCTGCCGACTCTTATTTCTATGACACCGGTGAAGTCGTCTGTGGCGGTGAAGCTTCAGCAATCTTGTCAGATTTCTCAAGCACCTCAACTGGACTTCTTGAGCAGTACTTGACCGAAAAGAACCCAGCACTGTGGCGTGCCCTTCCCGACTGGCTCCGCAGCGGTTTGGTAAGTTATGCTAGCACGGCCTTTCCCAGCAAAGCAAAAGGGCTCGTTTTTGTCTCACCTCGAGGGGTCTTCGCAGAAGGTAAGGAGCTCTGTGAAGAAGGCACCTTCCCCACCGTTCGCAGTTTGATGCGCTCAGAATGGTCTTCCATGGCTAGTAACGAAGAGAGAAGCCAACACGCAGTCCTCGCTACTCTCTTCGTACGCTACCTCATGGAGAAAGGAAAAAAGGGAAAAACCAAGAACCTCTTGCAGCACTGGATGGACATGTCCCTCAAAGTGCTCAACAAGATGGACGGCGATTTTTGGCAAAAGATCACCAAGAACCGCAAGACAACGACCCCCCTCACCGAAGAGGAAGAAGACAAGGCATTTAAGGAACGCAAAAAAAGGTCAAGAGAATTCCACAAGGCCTTTGTCGAAGATCGGAAGAAACTCTTAAGACAGGCTTTTGATGAGACTTTTAAGGGATGGTCAGAGCGGGACTGGAAAAAGTTAGACAAGTCGTTTCGCTCTTGGGTGAAAACTGGTGGCAGGTAGGGAAATCTTCGAGTCCTTCACATCAACGAGTAGGCCTCGTTTCCGAGGAAACGAGGCCTATTCTCAATTGCGATGGATGGGATCAACTACTTGGAGAAGCTGATTTCGCCGAGGTCAGCAGTTCCTTTGGCGGAAACAGTGACTTCGACACCATCTTTGGCTGTCTTGCAATTGCCGTGGACAAAGCGAATCTTGTACTTTCCTGGAGGAACCCCCGTGATTGTGAACGATCCATCAGCGGCACTCACGGTGAAGCAAGGGTGTTCCATGATGTGAATCGTAGCATTCATCCAAGGGTGAATGTCACAAGCGAGGCCGGCAGAAAGTTCGGCGTATTCAAAGATCTCGGTGCTGGTAGAAGGCTTGGGCTGAGTCTTGTTGATTTCATCGTTGGCACGGCCAAGGAAGTGGTAGTTGTGGCTCGTGTCATCGGCGTTGACAATTTCGACATCCTGGTTGACCCGCACACCTAAGACGTGGGGACGGTATTGGCATCCTTTTTGGATGATGCGGGCAGGCTTGTCTGTCTCTGGGAAAGACTCGGCGTGAGAGTCAAGCCCTTCGACGTAAACAAACACATCGCGAAGACCGCCATCTGAAGCTACAACAAGAGTTTCGTCTTTTACTGTGCCTTGTTCTTTGCACCAAGCATCTTTCGAATTGTCCAGTGCCCGGGCTGCTGGTGCGGATCCAGCAAATTTGACTTTGCCCTTGATCATGCCAGCGTTGGCCAAGTCGACTGTGCCCCCAAGAGGTCCCATGCCCCCAGCAGCGGCCGTATTCTTCTTGGCGCTCTTCTTCTTAGAAGCGCCTTTCTTTTTGGAGCTATTGGAAGACTTCTTATTATCTTTGCTGCCTTTGTCGTCGCCGCCACCGCAGGCAACGAGGCTCAACCCCAAACAGGCAATGACCAAGATGGTCACAATACTTTTCAATTGTTCACTCATTGGAAAACATCCCTTACTTATTGGATACCATCGTTGTCTCGGTCCCTTAACTCACTTCATATAGGAACACCGAGCCTTCTTTACAAATTACCGCGTCAATGTGTCCTCATTGACTTCTGTCATATTCTCAGAGCGATCTTTTCACCCTGCAACCACGAAAATTATGGTGAAGATGCTGAACTCGTATCCTGAGAATCATGTTCATCTACGCGACCAAACCGCAATGGGGGAATCGCCCCCGCTTCCTTGCTGAACACCATCTTACACGCTTCGATGCAGTCGCCACAACGAATGCACTCAGCGTCGCCATAGCGCTCTGGCTCTTCGTCAAATCCCGTCGCTTTCTGTTCGACCACAGTCCCCAAAGCCTTGGGGTCTATCTTGACTGGGCAGATTTTTTCACAAGCTCCGCACTCAATGCAGGGATTGGGGATTTCCTTGAAAACGATCCCAACCGGGGCCTTTGACGTCACCAGGCGATAGTAGAGGCCTATGGGACAGACATGAATGCAGAAGCCAAATCGCCAGATAAAAGCGTGTCCAAGTCCGCCCAAGGTCATGATAAGAAAGATTCCCGCCGTCACAGCCTTCGCCGTAGGAGAACCGTCGATCATGACCCGGGGGTCAACCCACCAGAGCATCACCGCAATGATAAAGGTCGCAACGAACGAAGCGCCTTTCAGGTGCATCAAGATTTCCTGCAATTTTGAGCGACTATTGGCAACATCTTCGCCGAAACGCGCCACATAACCGACAGGACAACCCCAACCACAAAAGAACCTGCCAACGATCATGTTGGAAATGAATGTGCCGCCATACATAATTGCCATGGCAATGATTGAGCCCTTAAGAGCAGCAAAGAAATCGACTGATTCCCCCAAGAGCAAATGATCGCCGCCCCAGAGATCAACACGGGCTAGTCCGGTTACCGGCACCATGACGAGCAGGGCCAAGGAAATCGTGATCACGACTATGCGCAAAGCTGTAAAAGCAGCCCCCTTGCGAGACACCGCCGACAACATGCGCACGCGATCTTCTTTGGTCAATGACAGCAAGTCGCAGCTCCTGGCTCCATCATAATTGGACCCCATGCCCGCCAAGCAGTCGAAAGTCCAATGGCAATCAACAAGATTGCACCACCGACTTGAATCGTCCTGGGCCCCAATCGACTTTTTATTTTGCCAGACAAGAACCCAACAAGCAAAAGAGAAGGGGTGGTACTGACGCTCACCAAGGCCATAAGTGCGATCGACTTAATAATCGTCCCGGACAGGACGGCCTGAACTGCGGCCAAATAAACAATGCCGCAAGGCAGCAATCCAGTCACCGCGCCCAAAGCGAAAGTTCCTTTCAGGCCAGTCAAAGCTCTGGCGCCGCTGAAGAGGGGCTTTAGGAATTGGGAAAGATGCCGGGTCCATGATGCAGACCGGCGCTTGGGCAACAAAGACATCAAACCTGCAGCGATCAAAATGAGAGCGGCACCCATGGCGGCATAGGCTCGCGCCGCGTTTGAATCCCGCAACACACGGGCCCCGAACCAACCAGCAAGGGCACCCAAGAATGCGTAGGTAAAGGCCTTGCCAAGAACGTAAGCCAAGAAAGAACCCCGATGCCGATGAGTGGCAGCCTTCACTGCGAACACACCACACATTCCGGCACAGTGGGCAGAGCTTGCCAAGCCCAACAGGATGGCGAAAGTCAAAATCTCACCCCAGCTCATACAACCTCCTCCCCGAAAGAGAGCAGTCCAAAGCTACGGGTGCATACCACCATGCTCGAAATAATCATAAGAATGGCTGCGGCCAAGGGGTGAAGACGACCGGTTACAGCCAAGCCCAATGCAACCACGTTGTAGGCCACAGTCCATGCGATATTGCCAACTGCCACCTGCCTCAGTTTTCTGGCTCCTGCCAAAAGTAGAGTTAAGTGGGACAGGTCATCATCCAAAATCTCGACCCCTGCTTGGGATTTCGTAGCTGCGGTCCCATCCGCTACCGCCACTCCCACCTCAGC
>WFTN01000455.1 GCA_015485455.1 Planctomycetota bacterium
AGCGCAATCGAAATATCAAAGAACAAGAACGACTCGGAAAACGAAGATGGCATATTGAGTCGGGCTACAGCTTACGAAGCAAAGTTGAGACAACGTTTCATCGCTACAAGGCCATTTTGGGGCCGGCGATGCAAGCGAGAGGATTGGCGGCACAAAGAGTCGAGGTGAGAATCGGATGCAAGATACTGAACACTATGACGGCACTTGGGATGCCTGAGAGCGAGATGATCGGGTGAATATTGTCGGCAACGATGGCGAACTCCGACCTATTTTGAGTTGTGCACCAAGGCAGTCGGCCCATGCATTAGTCGCCATTTGTAAAACTGTTTTTGATTTCTTTTCTTTGCGGAGGTTGTAGAGTACGAGGAAATCATCAGGCATTGAAGGTTGGATGTTTAGGCGTCATCACTTCAAGCCATTATTTCGATAGAAAGGGAGAAATACTTGAGAAAAGTAATCCTGATGCTGATTGTCGTTTTTTCTTGCTCCTCCGGAACTGCTTTTTCGCAGGGCACAGCTTTCCCGCCGGGTTTTCCAGAGGACCCAGAGACCCATTGGTTTTATGGAACACCGAAGTGGGCGTGGTGGGACCTGATTGTTCGCTGGGCCGATGAGATCTCATCGAAGGACCCAAATAGCCAATCTTGGCCATCCCCCAGAAACCTTAGTAACCCTGGTGTGCTTCCGCCGGAGGAAGGGCTTGGTGGCGGCCATAATCCAGGAACTAGGCTTCTCCGAATGAGTCATAGGTTCTTGTGTGCTGGCGATGGCTGGGCTTGGCCGCCTCTTGATGGGTATCCGCCAGGTCCTATTCCGCTCCCCACTGTCCTTCCATCTGATGTGGGGATTGCTATCCAAGTCTTGATAGAGGAGTTGGGGCATGGGTGCGACGTACCAATTTCAGGCTGGGTAATCGCAAACCCAGATCCGGGGTTTGCTACCTTGTTCAACGTGCTACTTAGAGCGACTACAAGGAAAGAAGAGGCAGTTGAAGAGGTTGAACGGCAAAATTTTGCTCGCGATACTGGCATCGATGCACTTGAGGGTCTCGGGGTCATTGGACCTAAGACGGCCAAAAGACTCCAGCGCGGAAATGCCAATTATCGAATGACGAACGTGCTTGCTGCAGAGGAAGCATGTGCTGACGCAGAAGCTGCGCTGATTGATCTTAACAACTCGGACTTAACGTCGGGTCAACAAGGTTTTGTTAATACGATCGTCAAAGTAGTAAACAAAACCGCTACAAAGCTAACGAGGATCAAATGACAAAGCCAAAACTGCTTATTGCGATTTTGATTGCGCTGCTAAACGGAGTTGCTCAAGGGCAAAATGTCTTGCCGGCATTTCCATCGTGGATGGGCGATCCGGTTGACTACGCTATTACCAGAACTCATCCACTTCTCGGCCCGGTTCGTACGGACTGGATACCCTATTTTGCCCACAATAATGCACAAATGTTAGCTCTGAATTCTGGCTACAAAGTTCATTTTCACAATTTCTATGGTGACTTTGCCGTCGAACACGATGCGGTATCAGGCACAGTTAATGTCGGTTCGTTTGCGTCGGGTTTTGATGCGGTGGCGGCAGCTATCCCCTACAACTGGATTGATGCAAGCGGTACAACTTTCGAAGGGATTATCTACACTGGCTGCACTGTTCAGGGGGCCTCTGGAGTCTCTCTCGTTACTTGGAGTGTTACTTCTGGCGTTCCTCAGGCCGTAATTTCGTCGATTATTGCACCAACTACCGGGAAACGCTTCTCTTCAATTGGAGTCGTTTCTGGGAAGTTGTATTGTTTTGATGCCGTGTCTGGCATTCTGTCTCGAGTTGTCGACTCAGATAACGATGGAAGGTTCGATCTCCTTGATCCGACAACGTCGGCTATAGATATCGATTCTCCAGGTTGCCCACTATCTCGGCCACCAGTGAATATCTTCAGGAACCCGAATGGCTATCCTTGTATTTCATCGACGGCCAGCCGTCGAGGGTCTTATTTCCGTATCTTGGATGGTAGTGGATCTCTTGTCATTGAAGAGTGGGTGGCCGCGAAGGAGTCTGACATCCGACTGATGTTTGGCGGCATGCTTGGCCAAGGGCAATCAAGGATTCGAGTTTACGGAACGCCCGGAACTAACATACAGCTGTTTAAGTGCGTTGGGGGGGCAGAAGTGGCAATTAGTGCCGCTCATCCGATTAGTGTACCGGGACAAGATTGGTGCGATGTGAATCTCACAAAGTCCATTAAGGTTGGAGATGAGGTCATCGCACGCGAGAAAGTGAATCCGCTATTTCGCAGTCTTCAGGTGACAGTGGGAGACGTCGGACCAAGATTCTTTGAGGGACGGCCACTCCTATTTGGGGAAGAGGATTCCGTTACCGTTCATGGGGATGGATTTTCTAGTAAGCACTCGGAAATCGAATTGGCTTGGATTGTCTCAGGTATTTCGGTGGCTGAATTCGACGCAATTGTCACGCCAGAAGGAGTTGCTTTGACAATTCCCCAGATTCCGGGAACGTTATCTGAGGACTACATGCTTATGTCCTTGGTCGTCAAAGACAGCCGTTATCCAGGCAGAAAAATTGTTCGGAAGATAGGGGTGGTGCGCCGGCCATGATTGGGTACAAACCGAATTGGGCGTAGCGGTGCAGGCTCGCATCGGCGTTGTTGCATGAAAGAAACTGAAGCGGGAGCAGTAGCTCCAACTGCTGCCTTGGTGCACGTGCGCGTGTGCCGGGAAAGCTCGGTCAAGGAGGATTAGATGACATGACGTAATCTTTGAAACCTTGTTTGAAACCCTGTGGGTGCCCAATTCCAGCTTGTGGCGTTGGGCATTCGGAATTCGATATCTACGACCATATTGTTCTCTACTTCAAAGCCTCAAAATCGGTTGTGAACAGCCTCCAACTCGGGGAGCTTCGACACCCAAAGTCGAACCAAGACAGAGCCCGCGCCCAAAAAGTGCGGGCTTTTCTTGTGCCCAGGCGCTTCCACAATGACCAACGGTGTCGGTGATTAGGGCGCGGCCAAGTTCACGTCGACGATGACTTGACTGTCGCACCATTGGCGCTGAATCACGGCCATCCACCAAACACCCAAGCCCATCTCCCAAACCTCTCTGTGAGCTCTCTGTTTTGCGGTCCAGAATCAACGTGAAAGTTAACTCTCAACTGGACGCCGTTGACGCGGATTGGGGAGGGCGGTAGGTTGAAACTCAGAGGCGTGATTAGTTCCAACGCGGCGTTTCGAACAGGCGTCGGTTTCGAGGAATCTCAATGAAGAAGAAGTTTGATCATTTCAAGGTGATAAGGCAAGGCCTCGTTTATCATGAGGCCTTCCGGTATACCAAAGCGATGCCCTACTTTCGCCGGGTTCTCAAGCATCACCCCGATTGTCCCTGTGCCATATACAACGTAGCGAACACTTTGCACAACTTGGGTGAAGATGATGAAGCTTGTGCCTATCTAAGGCGGTTGATTGAAGCCACCGAAGGTGCCCTTATTGACGGTTGTCCGGAATCCGAAACTGATCCACTTGAGTTTCAGGTCGACGCCCTATTCTTGATGTTCCTGTCAAGCTTGGAAAGCAATGTACCATGGCAAGACGCCTATCCCTTTGCCGAGGAGCACTTGGCGAGAAGAGACGATGATCTGCAATCCGTTTTCTCAAGAACCTACGTTACCGATGAGATTGAAAGATTACGAAAAGAGCATTCCTAAACTCGATTCGCCCAATGACTATTGTGCTCCCCGTTCATTCAATCCGCTTCAGCCTTCCAACCCTCCCAAGTTGACATCGATTCGGGCGGGGGCAAGTTCGTTCCTGAAAGGGAAGGGCGCTGTTGGTGCGGCGTCTTGCAGCAGTCGCATGAGCAAATCACTTGCCAATGGATTTCGGCGACTCGGCGTGAGATCCACGATCGGATTGCGCGGACGGCTCAACATCCCCATCTCTCACATCAATTCAAACATCGCCATCCGAAAGCCGAGTTCGTCGTTCAGCGATCTTCTTCAAAATCTTGACGGTACTCCGGTACTGTTCTGGCTGGTGGAAGATCTGTGAAACCGCATTCACGACCTCATCTTCTGACATCGTGAACAAAAGGGACTCGAAAACCCGCTGAGCATCCTTGATCAATTGCGGATCTGAGCCAGCGCGTTCCTCTTCGTAAAACTCAAGAATAGGTCGTTTTCCCGGTACACGGTTGCCCGACATGATTCCTCTCCTTCGTCCTACTGCGCTGCTCGGTCGCCGCTGTTCTTTTGCAACAACATGTCAAAGACGATGCGCTGGAATTTGGCTTGGATTTCTTTGCTGTTGAGATACTGGGTCATCTGGTTTTGATGGGCATCTCCGCTATCCATGACGGCGTCGTCCATGGCCTTGGCGAAATTGCCCAAGAGCGCTTGTTCCGGAGAGTTGATGGCAATCTGCTTCATGACAGCTAAGTTCTCGCTGATCTTGTCGCGAATGGTGTAGGCGTATCTGACCAAGTCTTTGTTGCTCAACTCGTCGGTGATGAAGAGTTCGTTTAAGCGAGTGATGATCTGAGAAAGTAGTTCTTCTTCTTTGCTCTTGGCTTTTCCGGAACCGATGCCCGTGCCTGGCATCAAGCCATATTTGTCGCCATCCGTCTCTAACCACAGGTCTTGCTGTTTGAGTTTCGACAAACGATAGTGGCTCAGGCGAACGGAACTCAAATCGATGGGGTCGTCGTCCGGGGCCTTCTCACGCAAGAGGGGAGCCAAGTGGCGGGCGTAGAGGCTGAGTTTTTCTAAGTCGTGACTATCGTAGTCAACGATCTGCGACATGAATTCATAGTAACGGGTGAAAGAAATGAGGTCGGCCTTGAAGATTCCTAAGGCATCTAATTCCTTCTTGGCTTCCTTCATGTCCGCCTCGGTGTTGGCAATGAGCACCGCGTCACTTGCGGCTTTAGCCCGCTCAAAGTGATCTTTGCATTTGGCAAAAGCCAAGTGGGCCGATTCATAGCGTTTCTGCCATCGATCTAAGGCTGGCTTGCAGACGTTGATGATAGCCGCATTGCTTTTGCTCTTGGTGTAGAACACCTCGCTGAAGAGGGTGACTTCTGTCCACAAGAAGATCTCGGCTGCCCGGAGTTTCTCAAACAGGTCCCAGATCATGTTGGGGTCGGAGACATCGATGAGGTCGGCTGTTTGATAGTACTCCTGGAATGCGGCAAGAACCTCTTCTGGGTCGTTGAAGAAGTCCAAAACGTAGGTTTCTTCTTTTCCGGGAAAGGTGCGGTTGAGGCGAGACAGTGTTTGCACGCACTCAATGCCACCGAGTTTCTTGTCAACATGCATGGCGCATAGCTTGGGCTGATCAAACCCGGATTGAAATTTCTTGGCGACGATCATCACGTGGAATTCACTGGTATCAAAGGCATCTCGCATGTCCCGACCCTTGAGGCCAGGGTTCATACCCGTTTCAGTGAATTTCTCTCCCAAGATTCCTTCGCAGTTGGGATCGGTGGCGTTGAAGCCCACCTCCCCTGAGAAAGCCACCATGGCCGTGAGAGGGCTATACTTCTTTTTGGTGATGTATCTGTCGAACTCAAGCTTGTAGCGCACAGCCTCCTTTCTGGAGCCTGTCACCACCATGGCCTTAGCGTGACCATTGAGAAGGCCCATGACCGTCTTCTTGAAATGCTCCACAATCACCACCACCTTCTGGGAGATGTTGTAGTCATGAAGACGAACCCACTGGTTGAGCCGGACTCTGGCTTTCTTGCTATCTACTTCTTGGTCAGCACTGGTCGCCTTCTGAGCCAAGTTGTAGGCCACCTTGTAGCTGGTGTAGTTCTTCAACACATCAAGGATGTAACCTTCCTCAATGGCTTGCCTCATACTGTAGACGTGAAAGGCTCGGGGCATGTTTTCTTGGGAGGGTGGTTCCGCCGGATTTGGCAAACGACCGAATAGCTCGAGAGTTTTGTGTTTTGGTGTGGCGGTAAAAGCGTAATAGCTCAGGTTGGGAGATGCCCGTCTTGAAGCCACGGTGAGCGCTATTTTGTCTTCGCTGTCCACGTCTTCGCCATCGCCTGTTTCATCCACCGTCAGAACTTCTCTGAGTTTGCGTGCTGTTGAGCCCGACTGAGAAGAATGGGCTTCATCGGCAATGATGGCGTAGCGACGCTCTTTGAGGCTTACGCTGTTTTCGATGGCTTTCAGAACATGAGGAAATGTTTGAATGGTCACAATGACGATGGGTTGGCATTCTTCCAAAGCCGCAGCCAATTTCTCCGATTTTGAGCCCTGGCCTTCATCTCGATTGATTCTTCCCACCACGCCATCGGTGTGCTCAAATTGCGAGATCGTATCTTGCAGTTGAGAATCAAGAACATTGCGATCGGTGACCACAATGACCGAGTGAAAGACTTTTTCGGCGTTGTCATCATAAAGGGAGGAAAGTTGATGAGCTGTCCAGGCGATGGAGTTTGATTTTCCCGACCCAGCACTGTGCTGAGCCAAATATTTCTGCCCTGGGCCTTCTTCACGGCTGGTTTCAACCAGGCGCTTCACCAAATCCCATTGGTGATAACGAGGAAATATCAGTGTTTCTTTTTTCGGATCTTCAGAAGAATCTGTGGGTCCAGATATCCTGATTTGACCACCCTTTGAATCATCAGCGCCCCGCCCATTCATCCGAGCACTTGTGGCCTGGCCTGGTTGCTGCTTGATTCCTGGGGGCTTACTGACCCTCAATCGTCGGCTTCTTTTTCTTGTCCACTCCCAAGCCCTTCTTTTGTCTTCCATGAATCTGCTTGTGCTCACTTGCCCCATGCGCCCGTCGAGCATTGAGGACTTGTTCTGGGAGCCGAGCTGCGTTGTTCTTGAGGATCGTGGGCAGGTGAAGAAATGAAAGGTGCATCCTGCCCACCGTTTGTAATGATGTGAATAACAACAAACCCATCAAACACTCGGAGCCAGGATGCTTCTCAAGACTATCCTTAACCGTGTCGAAAGACACGGGTCATTTGTTTACGGCCAGCCGAAATTCGAAGACGACACCGAGTCGATCGTGATTCCGATCTCCCCACGAGCCAACAGCCGTCCCGTTTGCTCTGGGTGTGGGCATCGTGGTGGCATCTATGACACGGCTTCGAATCCTCGTCGATTTCAATTCGTCCCCTTTGGGGCCTCGCCGTCTTCTTTCTCTACACCATGCGCCGTGTCAATTGCTTCGATTGCGGTGTCACCACGGAACGAGTGCCGTGGGCAGAGGGCAAGAGCCCAGTGGCGACATCTTTTGCCTGGTTTTTGGCTGGCTGGGCGAAGCGGCTTAGCTGGAAAGAAACGGCTGAAGCCTTCAAAACATCCTGGGATAGCGTGTTTGGGGCCGTCAAGATTGCGGTGGCCTGGGGCTTGGATCACCGAGACTTGAGCAACATAAAAGCCATTGGCGTTGACGAAGTCCTTTGGCATCGCGGCCATAAATATATGACGGTGGTCTACGACATCTCGATTGGCCGTAGAAGAATCCTCTGGTTGGGAAAAGACCGCAAGGAAGAAACGATCCAGTCATTCTTCGACTTCTTTGGTGACCGAGCCAAGGACCTGGTCTATGTTTGCAGCGACATGTGGAAGCCCTATCTCAAGGTCATCGCCGAGCGCGCAGAGCAAGCCATTCATGTCCTTGATCGCTTTCACATCATGGCCAACATCAATAAAGCAATTGACAAGGTCCGTGCTGCTGAGGTCAAAGATATCAAGGCCAAGGGGCTTGAGCCTGTCCTCAAAAGCAAAAGATGGCTACTCGTCAAACGGCCGGAGAACCTCACGGAGAAACAAGCGGTCTCGATGAACGAACTGATCCAGTACAACTTGAAGACCGTAAAGTCCTATCTACTCAAGGAAGAGTTTCAGAGACTTTGGGACTACAGTAGTCCTGCATGGGCTGGGAAGTTTCTTGAACAATGGTGCAAGACTGTCATGAGATCTCGCATCGAACCAATGAAGAAGATCGCCAAGATGGTAAGGCGACATCAGCCTTTGATCCTCAACTGGTTTCGAGCCAAGGGCACCGTTTCTGCCGGTGTCGTTGAAGGGCTAAACAACAAACTGAAACTCACCACCAGAAAGGCATATGGCTTCAGAACCTTCAAAGCCACCGAAATCGCGCTTTATCATGCGATGGGAGACTTGCCGGAGCCTGAAACGACCCACAGATTCTTCTGAAGATCCCTTTTTTCTTCTTACGCCCATCCCAGTCTTCATCCGTTTTGATCTCTAAGTGAATGAAGCGCCCAATAATCTGAAGGATGTTTGCTGGCGCAAGCACCTCACACCAAAGATACTCTGCCATTTGGACGACGAGATCCTCGATCTTCTTCATGACGCCAGGGCGTCCTTTGCCGGCTTTGTTCGCCCATTTCTGCGCGATCAGTTTGCGATGCCAGCGCAGCAGTGTGTCGGGCGTGACAATGGTTGCGTATTGACCGAGCAAACGACGACCTATTTCCCAGCCTTTGGCGGCGAGGCGACGACGTTGTGTATCAGTCAAACGGATCTTTTTTGCCCCGAGTTGTTCCTTGAGGACTCGGTTCTCTTCACGGAGGTAGTCCAAAACCTTCTGTTGTTCTCGATTCAGCCAGCCAGCGAGGGCCGCGATGAGGAGGAGAGGGGGTGTTAGCGCGTTCTTCATGGTGGCTGAGGGTAGGGCGAAAGTGTTTCAGCTACAAGGGTTTACAGGTCGGCTGACTTTTTGCACCCTACG
>WFTN01000456.1 GCA_015485455.1 Planctomycetota bacterium
GACGACACCCTTCCGTTTACTCGAAAAGGTCTGAGCATGGGGCTGTGGTCAAGAGAAACAGCCATCATAAACTTACAAGAAAATCGACCACGGCTATCAGGCAGAAGATATGAACATTCCTCGGCGGGTTGCTCTTGAGGTATTGCCTGAAACCGGTGGATGTCGAGAGTGGTCCTCTTGCGTTTTGAGCGCCAGGCCGGAGCTGAGGGAAAACTGAGCCAACCCCATCATCGCAGGGGTCTATGAGATCGGCGAACCCGAAGGCTTGACGTTTGTTGCCTTCCAATATGCTGCCGGGCAAGTAACAAGGTGCTCGACAAGAGAAAAATGAGAAACGCATCCCCATCCTACTATCCCCTTCTATCTTGAGCCCTCCAGCCGAGATAGGAAAAGAGCCGTACCTCCTCCAGCGAGGAGAATGAACCACCCTGACCCTGTGGGCTGGGACAGAAATATGCCCCCAGTTCCCAGCAATACCGATGCTGCCCAGATCAATCTCACCGCCTCTGTCTTCGACTTACCTTGGCGTAGCAACCGATGACTGAGATGATCTAAACCTCCTTCCCAAGGCGCCTGACGTCTCTTTATACGACGAGCGATGACGAGCACACCGTCAATGACAGGCATGCCCAAGAGCAAAAAAGGAATGAGAAATGGTCGCCAAGAAAGGCCTTCGGAGTCTTCAGGGACGTAACTGGCCAGAACCGATAGACAGGCCAAGAGAAAGCCAATAAACAAACTGCCTTCGTCACCGAGGTATATCTTAGCGGGATGGAGGTTGTACTTAAGAATTCCTGCCACTGCTCCGGCCAATGCCAAGGAGAAAGCGCCGATGAAAAGCTGTCCAGAGAGCCCAGAGAAAACGGCGAAACAAAGGGTTGCGATGAGTGTGCATCCAGGAAGAAGCCCATCCATATTGTCCATGAAATTGCAGACGTTCATAACGAAGACTAGCCAAAGTGCCGTCATGATAATCTGAAGAAGCTCAGAAGAGACGAAAAGGCTCAGCTTTACACCCAAAAGAGCGACCATGCTGGCGACAAAAACCTGTATCAAAAGGCGCAAACGAACAGACAGGGGGTTTCGATCGTCAACGCGGCCCAGGGCGAGCATCAAAGTGGCTCCCAGCAAAATAGCCACCATCGGCTGAACTTTCGATTGGATACCTTGGGCATGTTCACGCAATAATTCGGGGGCCGATTCCCAGGCAATAAAAGCAGCGATGATCCCGATGGCAATGGGGGCTGCGAAACCAAGAAAAACGGCCAAGCCTGCGCCATAGGGAACAGGCACCTTTTGCAACTTCTTTTCACCAGGGCCATCGAGTCGGCGTTTCTTGATGTAGAAAGTTCGAATTCTTGGAGTTACTTTATGAGCGACCAAGAATGAAAGCAGGAGAATGGCTAGGGCTGTCAGCAGGATCACGATCTTAGCTTGCTCCCTTTTCCTTTGTTGGGTGTGAGGTTACTCTCGGCACTCCACTTTCGCTGGTCTTTTGCGTTTGCATAGATCGTGTCCCGTGTTGAAGTATTCAAAGACCGACCATCGAGACCAGTTGCAATCATGACCCCTTGGACCTTATCTTACAATACAAATGGCTTTGCTCACCATCGCCTGGATGATGCTGTGAAGATTTTGTCCGAGATTGGCTACGGCGCTGTGGCTCTTACCTTAGACGTTCACCATTTAGATCCCTTTGCAAAAAACCATGAATCTGCTTGCGCTGACTTCAAGGCTCTGATCTCTGACCTTGACATGAAGGTGACCATCGAATCTGGAGCCCGATTCAATTTGAATGCCCGCCGCAAGCACTATCCCAGCCTTTTGTGTCGCAAAGACGGCGGCGACCGGCTCGACTTCTTGGCTCGTTGCCACGATACGGCTGAAAGGATAGGAGCTTCGAATATTTCCTTCTGGTCTGGCCACAATTTCGATGACTTACCGAGTGATGAAGCTTGGGGGCTCCTTGCTGAGCGCATCAGTGTCTTGACCGAGCAATTCAAAGGGAGCTCTGTGGCCTGGGCTGTGGAGCCTGAGCCAGGCATGTTTATTGAAGACTTAAACGACTATGATCGACTCTGCGCTTTGATTCCGAATCGAAATTTTGGCTTAGCCCTCGATCTTGGCCATTTGGCCGTCACCCAAGAAAGAACCTGCGAGGACGCGATTCGTTCCTATAGTTCGGACATCGTTGTCATGGCCATCGAAGACATGAAGATGGGCGTTCACGATCACCTCCCCTTCGGCGAAGGCGACATGAATTTCGCCCCCATCTTCCAAGCCATGCTCGACGTAAACTACCAAGGAATACTTGCCGTAGAACTCTCCCGCTCCAGCAGCACCGCCCCCCAAACCGCCACCAACTCCTTCACCTTCCTCACCCAATTCCAATGATCCCTGGGTCGGTTCTGTAGGTTCTTGATCTTCTTTCTCCGGCTTTCGAGGGAAGATGCATCCTCGGAGACCACGACCCACCCATTAGGAATCAGTTGGGGACTATTGGTCTTAGCCTTGTTGAGCCACTTACCAAACTCCACGACCACGCTTCTCTTGTTCGATTCTATTTGAAAGACAAGGCCATCACCTGGTTCCATCCTTCAGGTGAGGTTGAACGTCAGTTTTTCTCTGCAAAAAAAGGTTGGGTGATTCAGAAAGAAAACGAAAAGGGAGGAAGGCGCAGCCGCCTTTCCAGAACGAGATAGTCGCGAACAACACAATCACGGGCGAATACTTGGTCGCTCCATTGCAAAGTGCAGCCCAAAGCAACGATTTGGGTGAGCGTTTGCCAGCTGAGTCCCATGGGGAAGCCGTTTTAAGAACACGACCCGTTTATGCCACCTCGGATGTTCTCGATACAAAGTAGCCGATGGAGTGGCTGAATGATTCATAGATTTAAATTGGGCCGTTTATTTGCCTTGAGCCTTCTCGTGTTGACGGGAGTTCTCCTGTTCCCCAGAGGAAATGGCGATTCAAAAGCAGGGGCCTCTTCAAATCCACCGGTCGTTGCCACATCCGTTGTGTCGTTACCTTTTAATGGCGACTTCAAGATCTTGGCCTTGGATGCAGTTCAAAGGGTCGTCAATGTTATTGACGATGAAGCTGAGCAGATTGCAACGGTGATCAATCTTCCGGTAGGAATCTCGAACCCGTTCAAAATAATAAATGACCGCCAATCTCTTCTGGCGTACGTCATTTGCGTCGATGGCGAGGTCGTCGAAATCGACGCCGTTGGCGGCAATGCGCCGATAACGGTGAGAACTACCACTTCAGACCACATTGTGGATGCAGCGATCTCTCAAGGGGGAGTAATCGGTTTGATTGGTGATGGTCCTGAGCGAATCGTCTCATTTCAGATCGCAAATTATTCGGAAACGAGTACTAACGTAACGACACCTTACGAATATATCGCTGCTACAACGGATCCGAATATCTTTGCCGTCAGCAAGAATGATTACTTGGCTGACCAAGGTGTTATTGAATTCTATGATTCGAGCAGCCTCGTTCTCAAAGGATCGTTAAGTAGCAATTCTGGGCTGCAACAAATGCGGTTTTCCAATGGGTTTCTCTATGCCGCGATGAATAACCCAGCTGGATTCTCTAGGCTGTTGATTATTGACCCAGATC
>WFTN01000457.1 GCA_015485455.1 Planctomycetota bacterium
GCCTTCTCCAAACGCATGGCCAAACCCTTTGTCGACGTTAACTGTGCGGCCATTCCCAGCGAATTGATCGAAAGCGAACTCTTCGGACATGAAAAAGGCGCCTTCACCGGGGCAGATCAACAAAAAAAGGGACGTTTTGAAGAGGCCCACGGAGGTACACTTTTCTTGGACGAAATTGGCGATATGTCCATGGAAGCCCAAGCCAAAATGCTGCGAGTCTTGGAAACGAATGAAGTCCAAAGAGTCGGAAGCAGTGAGTCCTTAGAAGTGGATGTCCGCGTCATCGCTGCTACCAACAAGAATTTAGAAGAAGAGGTCTCCGAGGGCCGTTTCCGGGAAGACCTTCTCTTTCGCCTCAACGTCATCCCCATCCACCTTCCACCCCTTCGAGAACGCCCCGAAGATATTGCCCTCTTATTAGAGAAATTCACCGTCGAAATTTGCCATAAATACGACCTGGAAGCCAAGAAGTTTAGTCCAGAAGCTTTGGACCACATGCGCAGACTGCAATGGCCAGGGAACATTCGCGAACTCCGAAACTTCAGCGAGCGGGCCGTGCTTCTCTCTCACGATCAAGAGATCTCCTTGGAAGACTTGGGAAACCTGACGACTAAAGCCTCAGCCGTCTTCAGCGAGAGCATCTTTGCCATCAGCACCTTCGAAGAGTTTAAGGCGACGAGCGAAAGGCTCTACCTACAAAAGAAACTCGAAGAGAACGACTGGAACATCAAACGCACATCTGAATCCTTAGGTATGCAGCGCAGCAATTTGTACAAGAAAATCGATCGTTACAATCTGAAATGAATAGCATGAAACACACGCGAATCATCGCCTCCATTGCACTAGTTTTCTTCTTGCTTGGCTGTGCAGGTCATTCCGCGCAAGAAGAAAAAGAGTCCCTTCCGACCATCAAGTCCAGTCCTTTGGGAATTGATCAACCAGACCCAGAGTTCTTGGCCAGATCAGCAATTGGGCGCTACCGAAAAGGGGACATTTGGGGATTCCTCTCTCACTTCGGTTTCCTAAACGAAACCACCAACGAGTACTTCACTCCAGTGCGCGAGAAGTCCGACCCCTTCTATGGCGTGACCATGGACGAGCTCCGCAGCTTAGCCCAAACGCTTTTCCCATTGATCAACTCAAAGGGCAGCCACATCACCTATGGCAAGCCGAAGACCGTTCGCAACCGCCCCCTCACCGTCAACGTCCCATTCACAGTGACCTACGACTTTAGCAGCCTCGTCGAGGCGGAGAAAAAAGCCATTTTGTATGAGGTCAACACGGCTTTAGCGAGCCAAGGCCAACCCCACATTACTTTCAGCCAGTATGTTGAGAAGATTCAATCGATGCCCAGTGAATCCCACCACCGCTTCATCTACCGCCAAAGAAAATGGTACATCGATGGAGCAAACTGGCGGCCATACCGCGCCAAGCAATAATCGGCATGGCGAGGCACATTTCGTGGTTAAGAGAGGTTCTCTTGGTTGGCGAGATCAGCCTTAAGCTCCACCGTCAGTTCGGCGAGGTCGTCTTGATCTCATTGGCGCCACCCCTCGGGGTTGGGTACCAAGAGAAAAGGCATGGGCGTTAGGCCCAGAACTCTGGTTCGCTCACATACCAAACACCACGCTTGCCAATGAGGGCTGGATCTTCGGGAGCGATCTCTTCCGTAACGTCTTCCGGGAATAGACGGTAAATTTGCTGAACACGGGCCAATAGAGCGTCGGGGAATTTCTCTGTGACTCGAGCTTGTGCTAGCTCAAGCGCATCAGCAAAACTTGTGGCAGAAACCCCAAAGCCAAAAAAGCCCAAACGTGCGTCGGTGCCAGTTTCAAAGCTGAGGTCGTGCTCCACATGAACCCAAAATGGGGTCAATGTACCCTTGGGTACGCCCTCGTCAATATTGACTGGAATCATGCCCAAGCTCTCGACCAAAGAGAACTTGATGTCGTATTCATCCATCAGAGCTTTGTCATCAACTAAGAGAATATCACGATGCTGATGTTCAAAGTTCTCGATGCAAGGGATGTCGGTGATCTGAGTCAGACCCAACTGAGCAATCAAGCCTTCAACCTCTTCCCGTTTCTTCAGCCCACAAGCGACATAGATCGTGCCGTGTTCCTCGATGAAGACTTCAATCGCTGGTTCTGGGGCGATAGCTCCGAAGCCACAACGTCCAGCTTCAACAAGATACTCGCCGTAGGTATTCCATGCCTGTAACAGACGACTGGTTTCCACAGGTTCCGAAGAACGATAGGTGTCCGAATCCCGATAGGCGTCGAAGGAGAGTTCTTCAAAAAGCGCGTAGGATTCCTCTGGCAAAAGAGTCTCCAGCAACTGCTCCATGACTCCAGCGACGCGTTCATTGGAGAGCAAGATACGATATTCGTACTGGTCATCCACGAGCTCATCACCAACGACGAAACGTGAATCGTAACCTTGAGACAACGTCACATTCTCACCACAGGGGTAGACACCTATAGGACAACTGACGTCACCGAACGTCTGGCGCCCAAGGGTGCTCCGGATTTTGTACGGAGCTTGTACCAGTGGGGAGTTGGACATTGAGTCATCTCTCTTTTGTTTCAGGGTTTCCCAGAATGCGCTGACCCAGCGGGATACCTCGCAGGTCGATGAGCATTATATACTTGGCCCAGGACCTAACAAGCCATCTCCAAAAGCGGACATCGTGCGTAAATGGCTCTCAATCATCACCTCGGAGAGCATTCAGAGTCAGAAGACCTTACCAATAACGATGTTCTGGCTGGCGGCGCATCATTTAGTCGGAGGTTCGCTTTGAGACGGGAAAGTGAGTGTCACCCCGGAAGTTGTCCCAGAGACAAATGGCCAAAGCTTGAGGCTGGGATTGGGGGCCTGTTGGAAGGTTACGATGCGCAAGGACTTAGAAAAGACCCCACACACAGGTTTTGAGAGAAGAAACGAGAAGCAAAAAAAATTGTTCCGATTCCGAGCTCAGAGGGACATAGAGACAAAAATTGCGGCGCCTATGGTGCAAACAAGAGCAACAAGCAACAAAAGGCGCGTTCTCCTGATGTTTGCCCTGGGGTGATCATTTGTTTTGGAGATCAAGCGCACGTCCCCAGCCAAGGGGTCATGAGACGGTACCACTCGCGGGTCAACTGGGACACACTCATAGACCCGGTCGCGAATCTTGATATGGCCTTCCAAGCCCCGGCTCTCAAGTTCTTTCTCGTATGCTCGATAGTTGCTCAAGACCTGCGCCTTGGCAGCATCTAAGACATCAATTGGCCTTTTCTCTGACTTGCCCACCCGGTGCAATTCGGGCACCCACTTCGACTTGCGGTGGACAAACAGGGGCCTCCGATCTTGAGAGGCATCATCGTAGGTCTGCACCAATATGGGTAGCTCTTCTGGCTTTCGAGAGAGGCTCTCCAGAAGCTGAAGAAGCTCAGCATAGTGAGTGGGCACAGCCTGGACATCTGGGTCTCGGTCATCCAAATAGATGATGGCATCCGCTGAACGATAAATAAGAACATCATTCGCTGAAGTGTGGAGTTCCCCGGGCCTCGCCATAACGTCGATAACGACCTTCATGCCGAATAGACCATCCTGCTCATCCAATGGCCATCGAAAACCAACAATGCGGTCACCACCGGCGTGGATCACTGTGAGGTCCTCCACCCCATCATTTACCAAGTCATCGTGCAAGGAACGAATCGTGGCAAATTTCGTCGATTTCTGATGCCCAGAAAGGATGATCCGAAAGACAATTTCTTGTCTGTCTACTTTGATTTCGACCATGTTTCTTCAGTCCCGGTAGATTTCAATTGCACCATGGACATCCCGACAAGCCAAGATGATCCGGCCGCTATACGAGAATGGGATCGACCGGGATCCGGTCTCCGGTCTGAGTGCATAGCGTAATGTATCCGTGCCGCCGTCGATCAAGATTTGGCTAGCATCTTTCATCTCCACCAGGAACTTCCGGTTTGACAAAGGGAAGATGTGCCCAGTTGTATTGCTGAGAACCTTGCGCCAGCCTTTTCCAAGTACACGCTTACGAAGCTGTTGGTCTAACTCCAAGACTCCCCCTTCTCTGAGGGTGCAAAGAACATACCCGCCGGATTCCACCGGATCTCCAACAAAACGCAAACTCTGATCGAGAGGTTCAGACCTCAGAAGATCCAGAGACACTTTTCCTAGTTGATTCCGACGATCACGAATCAACAGGGAGGACCCTGCCAGACAAGGAACACCAACGAAGTTCCCAGATTTCTTCCCACGGATTTGCCTAGCCTCGGCATCAATTCTCAATAGGCTCCCGGCTTCGTCAACCGCATAGAGCAGGCCACCAAGTTTTCTTAGATGAACAATCGGCGAGTCAAGTTGAATCCTCTCTGATATTTTCTTCCCCCTCGCATCCAAAAACAGAACCTTCGGCTCACCATCATGAGTCACCACAACGAAGATCCCATTCATCTCCACCATGCCGCGAACGGAGTCAAGGGAGACTCGTGTCTTCCAATGAGGCATCACCCGGGGGTTCTTAGACAGAAAGAAGACCTGCCCCTCCGTCGTTGCGTAAGCTGAGCCCTTGTCAGTAACAACAAGGGGCGTTGAAGGTGTGACAAAGGACTTGGGTGCTAACCTCCGTGGTGGTGCCCCTAAAGTCGAGCTTCGATAAATCACACCATTACCGGCCAAGTAAATCACCTCAGGGCCGCGTAACTTGACGTCGACCACGCGATCGCCGATTTCTCGCCTCTCTGCTGGCAGTTTCTCCAAGATGGCATCCGTACGGAACGCACTCTTGGCCCAGTGGATCATCCGCCTTTGACTTCTGAATCCTGGACGAGAAATATCAAGATCAATCGTAGGGGAATCAGCGGTCAAAATTGGTCGCGCAACCCCTCGGCTATCATGGCCCGCACCATCCGAATATTTTGCATCAGCGGGGGCAGCTCGCACTTCGAATGGCACACGAAGGGCGGCCATGGCTTCAGCAGAAACTACAACCACAGATTGGGCGCTCAAGTTATCTTGACTCTTGGGGAAAAAGTTCTTTCTGGCCTCATCATAGGCCCGTCGGTTCTCACCCTGGCGAAGAAGCTCTTCGATTGTCGACAGGGATTTTTCTTCACGAGCCAAATAGTTTTCGATTTCCTTGATACGAGCAGAAAGATTGCGGGGGGGCAAATCACCCCAGGCTTGTTGGGATGAACTCCTGAGCTCGGCCACCGCCTTGTGATACGAGACGAGAGCGCGTTTGAAATCACCGACAACGAGGTGGCTACGAGCCACATCCATATGATTCTCAGCCATTTTGAGGCTAGCTCGCCCATCCTCTCGTTTCTTACTCGCCACCGCTTGAACTTGCAGACGCGCCCTTTGGACATTCCCTTCCGCCCGCTTACGAAGCACTCTGGCTTCTTTGGCAGCAAACGTGAGAGGGAAGCCACTTTCGATTGCAGCATAGCGTTGGGCTTGTGCCGACCAACCTTCCCCGGTTATGGCATCTGACTCGGCTTGCCGGGCTTGATCAAATACGGCCTCCGCTGTGTTGTGATAATAGAGGTAAGCAATACCCGAACCGACTATCACCAGGCAGGTCAAGAAGAAGGCCACGCCCGCGACTTTGCGCCGCTGTCTCTTGGAGAGCTGACGGCGAATGTCTGCCATTTTCCCTTGGCAAATGTCCTTGGTGACAGAGTCGAAGCTGACCACCAATTTGTAAGCACTTAAGGCACCTTCCAAGTCGCCTTGAGCATGCATGCGGGAAGCCAAGCGCATGTAGGTCTCGATAGCCTCATTCACTTGGCCACTCTTGGCCAAGATCCTTGCCTCCAAATAAGAC
>WFTN01000458.1 GCA_015485455.1 Planctomycetota bacterium
GAAGTGCAGTATTCGTGTTTCGTCACTATCAGTCGTGCACGCTATTCCCGCGTGTCGTTTTTGGCATCGATCTGGACCATGATCTCCGTTTCGTGCATCAGATCTGGCTGGATAGTGGGGAGCCGATCGATGAAATCCATGCTGCCGTGCCATACGGTTAGAATGAATACGACCTGATTGATTACGTCGCCCACGAGCACGTGCTTTCGAACATCGTAGAAGCGAAGGCGTCCGGTGTAATCGTGACGTTCCTTGAAGAGCGAAAGATCTTCTGCCAGGGGGCCGATCGCTGCTTCCAAGTCCGTCAGGTCTTTGTCGGCGACTTGTGAACCCCAATGCTCGACCGAATCGTGCTCGATTACGTTGATGTCGCTAAGGGCCCGATGGGTGGGGAACAGTTTGGTCATGAACTCTTCTGCCCTGCTCGATGCTTCTTGAGCATAGCGCGCAAGTTGCTAGTTTACTCTAACGTACGACCGTCGCGAACGAATTCACGTGGAGTTGAAAACAGCGTTCCGTCGTCGGAAGTTTCGTCCAAGAATGCACGTAGCTCTTCGGTGAGCGACAGATTGATTGATCGTGCCATGGACATTTTCCTTAATATCGTCCATCTGCTATGATTTTTGTGGCGAACATTGTCAAGTATCGTCATGAATCGATGGCACGCGGGCAACGATCCCAGATAAGAACCCGTTGTCTACTTCGGCGGCCTCGAACAAGAGCTCGTAGGGTCCAATCTCGATTCATCGTCGGTCTTAAGCCGATGGTCTCAGGATGCCGTAACGATTCTCAAGTCGCGTCGAGATCGCGTTCACAATCCCCAGGGGTAATGCTGCGGGTTCACCCCAAGATCAAGGAATCCCACTCAGAAGAAGACGAATTCTCCCTGAAGTCTCAATGAGTGGGCTCTCTAACGAAGCGACTTTCTCAGGATACCGAGCGCCCTTGCCATCAGGCGTTTGCAAAACTACCCCCAAGAAACTCCAATTATCTTCAAGCTAAAACCGCCAAAACACCCGGTGATGCTTACCCATACTTCACATCTCTGCTCTACAACAATACCGAGCGGTGAAAGTACTCCGGCTCGTTGATTTTCTTTTTTGCAGTATGACCCACATCTTTGGAGAACAAAGTGAGATTCTCAGCAATCAAACTGGCATTCATTGCCCTGATTTTGACCACCACGGGCACTGTCTATTCCCAAACCACAATTCTTGTGACGTCCAATATCGCGACGTCCACAACTTGGACTTCAAACAACATTTACAACCTCCAACAGCAGATCTATGTCTTGCCGGGGGCGACCTTGACCATTGAGGCTGGCACGGTCATCGCCAGCTCCACAGGGCTGGGAGGCAGCTTGGCTGTTGCTAATGGCGCTCAAATATTTGTGCAAGGCACTGAACAAAACCCAGTGATCATGACATCTCAGGATGACCTCGCGACTTGGGTCGGAGGCGACCCTAAGACGGGTACTTGGCGGGAATCAGCCAATGAATGGGGGAATTTGACGCTGATGGGCGACGCCTACGTTTCTGAAAACGCTGTTGGAACGAATATGCCGACGCCGAACGCCTCAAACGTAGCGCCTATGGAAGGTCTTGTTGCTGACTTCGTTGGCGATCCTAAGGTCCTCTATGGCGGCGGCAACGACAATGATGACAGTGGTACCATTTCCTACTTATCGCTTCGCTATGGTGGCAAAGTGTTGGGGCTCAACAATGAGCTCAACGGCTTGTCGCTCGGAGGTATTGGACGCGGCACGGATATCCACCACGTGGAAGTCATGAACAACGTTGACGACGGTTTTGAGATCTGGGGCGGAACTGTCAACCTCAAGTACTTTTCTATCTGGAATGTCGGAGACGACAGCTTCGATGTCGACCAGGGTTGGCGTGGAAAAGCTCAATTCGGTTTCATTGTACAAGGCCACAGTTTGGATGCCTCTCAGGGTTCAGGTGTGGGTGACAATTGTTTCGAAACTGATGGTGCCGAAGACTCAGACTGGCAGCCAGTGACAACAACATCTATCTACAACTGCACAATCGTTGGTCAGCCAATCGACGGTGACGGCCTGACCGCTTGGCGTGACAACGCTCGCGTTCAATATCGCAACTGTGTCTTCATGGACTGCGGTGAGAAGGTTGTTCGATTTGATAATGTGGACGGCGATGGTGCCAACGGTTACGGCCACAACGGCACACTCTCTTGGGCATCTTGCTGGACCACTCCTTACACTGCAATGTCCGCGATCAATGCACCTACGGTCCCCGCAGATTTCTACCAAACCCAGACATCTGGCAATCTTTGCGAAATCACAGACAGTGTCTTCTATAATAACTTGTCTTCCTCTGCATATACCGAAGCAGTGGCCAGGGGTGTTTTCGCCCCAGCCAACAACAACGTTATGGAGCCAGGCAATTCGCCAATCCAGAGTATTACCCGAGGAACGCCAGTCGTGAAGGGCGGCAAGTTGATGGTGCCTGTGACCTTCATCGATCCTCGACCTGCTAACGACGCACTTGTCAGTGTGGCCACAGCGCCATTCGATGGCTTTTATTCTCCCGTTGCTTACCGGGGCGCGTTTGCCCCTAACAGGAACTGGCTCAGTGGTTGGTCCGCAGCTTCTGCATTTGGCTTTATTCCCAACGCAAGCAATGGAACGCCCGGGTCTGGTCAAGCAGGTGTGCTTGGCGTGGCCACACTGGACATGAACTCGTCCCGCAACAATAACGGTAGCCTCGTCGGAGACACAGCGGACGCCAATGGACCCCACTACGCGTCTGCACAACCTGGTGAAACACTGACGATTAGCTTTACTGCGGAACCATTTGCATTCATTACCTTCATTGGTGGTCCTCTCAATCCTGGTGTCGCCGACTTTACCAGCTTCGGAGTTGGAAGCATGGACATCGGTACACCCGACACCACAGGTGATGGTGTTCCTGAAAGTTTGGTCTTGTTGGCAAATGGCCCAAGCCCAGCAACGCTTATCGATTACGCTTTCAACACCGGACTCGACGGGCAAGCGACAATCATTGTTCCAGCTCCCTTTCTACCTTTGGGAACAGACCTGGGTGCCTTCCAAGGTTTGATTTCCAATCCGACTTTAGGATTGAAACTCACGAACACCGTTCAGCTTTCGATGTTCTAACCCGGCTTGTTCATCACTTTGAGCTATTTGTCTTACCGGCAATCCACGTTTCTGACGTTGATTGCCATTCTTCGAATCCACACAAAAGGAAATGACCTGTGAAGACGACAGGAACCACCGGCCTTCGAATTTTTATAGCGTTAGTGTCAATCGTCGTCCTGGGTACTAAATGCCAGGATGAGAACGCTCCTCCCAAAGTGCCGTACACCGCGATACATTCGGATGCCCATGAGCCATGCATGCTTGATCTTGCTTTTGATGCTGCGGCGGCGATGCCAAAAAATCCTCATATTAAGAACAAAGCACGGGCCCAGTCTTCGGTGGTGGATGCTTGCTTGAAAACTAAAGATGCCGCTCGGGCGCTCCAATTTGCCATGCAGATTCCAAACTGGCGCAAGGGGCTTGGGGTTGCTTCTTATGCCTACTACTGCGCGCAAAAAGGTCAAGAAAAGGAAGCTGCGCGGGCACTGGAAATTTCCAGGACCACCTTGAAGGCCTTGGCAAACGATGGCAATGAGCAAGAGTGGCGCGGCAAGAAAATCGCGGCTGTCATAGGTGCAACTGAGGAGGTCCTCGCATTTGGTGTTGGGGCAACAGAAGA
>WFTN01000459.1 GCA_015485455.1 Planctomycetota bacterium
CGTCAGATGTGTATAAGAGACAGTGGGAATCCAACGCAAAATGAAGACGAACAAGAAAACCATGAGTCTTGCAGCATTGTTGATTGGTCTCATCATGGCGACAATGCATTTCATCACACCAGGCGGTCAGGCCCCAGAGGATCATCTGCCTCAAGTCGATTCGGAACCTTCTTTGATGGTTTCGTCAACGGCGCGGCGCGGTCCTCGGGCTGAAACCATCAGCACAGAGACAATCGAAGAGTTCAAAGTAATCATTCAACAAAAAGGAGAGTTCGGAATCCGGTCTGCGATCGTCAATGTAGATTGTTGGGCCACCAGGAATGGCACTGATGAGAGAGTCTGGGTCAAATCGACCAACGAGAGTGGTGAGCTGACATTCAGGACTGAAGAGTTCCCTCTACGTCTGATCGCAAGGTCATCGGGATTCCTGGGAGCGGCGCACACAATTTGGAAACCTGGCGAGAAGAATCACACCATCAAGTTAACCCTTGAACAGTTGGCCAGGATCGTGCCGGAGATCACCGATCCCGCGGGGCGCGCCTTGGACGATGCCCTGCTCGAACTGACCTACGGACTGCCGATAGCAGCGAAACTCGATATGCTCGAACTGAAAGACCGTCCTCGCTCTCAGACCGCGAGATTTCACTTCAGGCAGTCTACCTGTGTGCTGGGTGGAATCGTCCCCGGCGTGAAATTGAGGTTCAAGTGTCGGCACCCGAAGAGAGGTCTCGTGTCAGGCGAAATTGAACCCTTGAAGGCGGGCGAACATCGCGGCCTGCCGATCGTGTTCAAGGATCGCGGTGGATTCGTCATAAAGGTTCTGGACCAGTTTTCCAATCCTGTCCCAGGAGCCGTGGTGACTTCGTTTAGAAGGTCTTCCGAGGGACGGACGGCACAGGCAAAATCAACTACTGATGCAACCGGAATCGCAGAACTGACTGGGCTCGACGCAGGGTCACACTTTGTTACCGCCGTCGGCTGGAACGCAAGTCTTGATGAACTTTATTTGCTTGGGTGTGACCTTTTCATTGAGGCGGATCAAGTGTTAACCGGCCATGAACTGCGTGCCCAGGATCCAAGTATCGAGTTCGAGCTTGGCGCCGAGGGAATTGAGGCGCTGGGGTCTCGTGTCGCATCTTTCTTTGTGTCTTTTGTGCGACATGATCCGCACGAAGACAGGATGCCGGATGTATTCAAGTTTGTCGCTCCGATAGGAAGGCCTGTGAAACTGTGGTTTGGTCGGTACGGAGAGGTGGAGTTTATCGGGACCCTGAATCAATTGGGGAAGAAAACCAGAGACCCTGATTATGAGATCATTGAGTACAAATGCCGGCTTATCGACACCGAGAGATTTCAGGCGCAATTCAAGCTATCTCCAGAGGTGAACGCCACGACGCAAGTCGTCACCAAGGTCGTTGGCGTGGATAGAACAGAGTCGTGCGACATTCTTCTATGCTCCGAACTTGGGATTGCTGGCGCATATTTGGGCGTTGAAGCGGGCACACTTGAAAACTATCGATTTGGTGACTTGAGGCCGGGCAGGCTAACTGTATTCGCGGTCGCGGGGAACCGCTATGGCAAACGTCTGTGCTCCGTAGTCGAGGGCGATGAGAAGGTCGACCTGCTGATCGAGCCACAGTATCCAATGGAGCAGGTCGCGCGAACCCTAAGTTGGACAGATGGTCCTGTCTGTGGAGCTGGTCGCGTTGAACTTGGGGTGACGGGGTGGAACGTCTCGAAGAAAACGTGGCGATATCATCCGTTGCGGACCTTCAAGATCGGGAAGGATTCCAGGTTCAGCACATTCCTGATTCCTGAGCTGAAGTACGAGGTGCGTTTCCGTGGAGAAGACGGGCAGCAGGGAAGTGCGGCGTTCTCAGCAGTGGCCGAACATGGCCGAGTTCTTCTTAAGCGGTTTTGAGGATGGAAGTACAAGCCCCAGCATCAAGCCAAGTGCAATGCGCGTCAAGGTTTTGGGTCCAAATCGTATCAATCATGGTTTGCCTGACTGGTGATCTTATGACAAGGATTCCTGCGCTCCAAGTGCCGTGCGATCGTGGTTGTTTGGCGGCTAGAGACTTTGGGGAAGCGTTTATGAGGGGCCATTCACCTTACTTGTTGGCGGCGGTGGCCCTCGGAATCGTTTGGGTTTTGCAACGGCATCACGAACTTCTTGCACTTGTTTGGTTGAGCGTGATTGTAGGAATTGATGTTTTTCTTATTAATCTTCTTCTTGATATCGAAATAATTTGCACAACTTGCCTTGTCTTCGCGAGTTGCTTGTTCATTTGGTTCTGTCTGTCTCTTTCTGCGGCGACAAGAGGCTTTGGGGCGATCAGCTTCGTTGCTGCCATTCTCATGATTTGCGCCACATACCTGCATTTGGATCAACTGATGCACAATGGAATCCACTTGCGCTCCACGCGCAACGCATCTCTCATCTCGACTTCCCTTGGACCAAGAGATTCCGAATGGACGGTTGAACTTTTCCTACGGTCAGATTGTGAG
>WFTN01000460.1 GCA_015485455.1 Planctomycetota bacterium
CGTGGCCAAAGTGAAAGATCGTTTGCGATTTCAAGCTTTGGGCCAAGCCCTTTGGTCTTCCCACTTACCGAAGAAAAAAACTCTCTATGTCCGTTACTCTCGGGCAGAGGATCTCCCTGGTCAAGTAAGCATTGCTTTAGCGACTCAGAAAATCTTAAGGCGTATGCAAGAGAACGATGTCGAGCGATTGGTGTTGGATATTCGCGTCTTAAATAGTGGCCATTGTGCACTGAACCGGACCCTTATTGAGGGGCTCGAGAAATCCGCCAAATTCAATCGCCCCGGTGGACTCTTTGTTTTGATCGGAAGTGAAACCAAAGCTGCTGGGGTTCATTTAGCTTTTGCATTGGAAGCCAAGACTCAGGCCGTTTTTGTTGGGCAAGCGACGGGGCAAGGATCTGACCATTACGCCGAGCCTGCGGTTTTTCGTCTTCCTGACAGTGGCCTGCAAGTTTGTTTGCCGCAGACACATTGGTCGCTGACTTCACCTGCCCAAAGGCGAGACGCCTTGTATCCAGATGTTTTGGTCAAGAATACTTTTGCAAGTTTTGTTGCCGGGAATGATCCTTGTCTTGTTGCCGTTAGTGCTTTTGAGATAAACAAGAAACCGGACATTGCCGCAGCGATCAAGAGCCGCCAACGATCAAAGCGTCCAATTCAATACCTGGGTCATCTGAGGCGTCCATCCCAAGAGATGTTAGAGATGCGCAACGGTCGCTTTTGAACCGGCGAAAGGAATTGTTGTCGCGGTGCAAAGACCCTCAAGGTAATCTTCTGAATTTCTCGATGATCTTTGCCAACTCGGCAATCGTCTTGGGTGATGTGCGACAGCAACCTCCAATCCCAGCCACCCCTAATTTCAGCCATTTTTCGGCCTCGATTAAGAGGTCACTGGCCTCATTTGAGGCAGTCCATTTTCCTCTGTTGTAAACTTCGCCACTGTTGGGATAAACGAAAATGGGTTTCTTGCTTTTGCCAAGGGCCAGTTTGAGAGCCTGAGTTGCCAAAGGTGGCGCCAGGCAATTGACGCCGATGGCAACCAAGTTGTCGTAGGCTTCAAGTTGGAGAATTAAGTCGTGAAATCTGTCGCCATTGGCTAAGCACTCAGGGTCTCGAAGTTGGAAACTGAGCCAGAACTCCCATGCGGGAAAATCTCTCATGCGCTGGGCGATGGCTAATGCTTCATCCCCTCGGGGGATGGTCTCAAAAGCGAAGACATCCGCTTTCGTTGTTGACAAAACTCGCATCCGCTCATCGTGTAGATTCATGATTTGATCGATACCATGGGCACCGTAGTTGCCGGTGTATTCTGATCCGTCTCCTAAGGTGGCTCCGAACGGTCCCAGGGAGGCAGCGACGAAGAATTGCTCTTCACGTCCAGGGTGCAGCTGTTTGATACTCTGTTTGGCGATTGCGATGGACTTCCTGAGCAAGTCGTCGGCCGCACTCTTGGAAAAACCCATGGCTGCCAGGGTGTCATGGGAGAATTGGTAGCTGGACGAGCTGATGACTTGAGACCCGGACCTTAGGAATTGTTCGTGGGCCCAGCGAATCTCTTCTGGTGCTTCGATGAGGAGCTTGGCTGACCAAAGATGGGAGTCCAATTGAGCGCCGTGGGATTCTAAAGTTGTGGCCAAACCTCCATCCAAGAGAATCGGTCCATTTTCTTCTATGAATTGGCCCAAGGGGAGAGGCATGCTATTGCAACCAGGAAGGGCGCGTGCTGTTTTCTTGCTGCAAGAGGGCCCGGTACTCTCTGGCTGCTTCTTTGACATGCTCTGGGGCAATGGTGTAGGTGGCGATGATCTGTTTGCTTCCCCGAACACCCAAACCGTACTCGTTGTACTGATTAAAACGAACGACGCTGAGCCAGACTTTGTCATTCACTTTCAGCGCTCCCATGGCCCTGAGACCAAAAAGGGCCAAGGCTTGCCGCCAAGGATCTTGGGAGACCTGTACTGATCTGACATCCACGATGAGGTGGAGACCGTGATCGCGGCGTAAAGACGTGGACGCCATGGAAACGCCGTGTTCCTGGGCCTGGCTTTGGGTGAGTTTGCTGCCATCGACAATCTGTGCTCCAGAGTGGCGCTCGAAACGACCGTCAGCACGTTCTTTCTTCATCTTTTCGTTTTGCTCGAAGAGAAAAGTCTGAGATCGCACTAAGGGAGCAATTTCGGAGACGAGGGCTTGGCCGATGGCTCGAATGAGGTGAGATCGAAGGTGTCGGTCTCCGAGGAAGTTGTAGGGGTACAGGCGGGGGAGCTGGTCGCCCATGAGATCTTCTATCTTGATCAAAGGTATCTTCAGTTCTGACAAGACTTTCCGTGCGACTCTCATATCTTCTTTTCGACCATAGATGGGGAGCTTCTCTCCATCAGCTGTGATTCTGTCGATGGCGGTGATGTCTAAGAACAATGGCGCAATCAACTTCGCTTGGCAGTAAGCCGTGATCTCAGTGAGGGCGTCGCGGATTGTCTGGGTTCTTGATCTACTTGTTACCTTGACAGAGCCGATGCGTATCTTGGGCAATCGTCCAGCCCAACGATCAATGATGGGCCGCTGGGCTTCGTCCCGCATAATGGCGGGCCATCGTTCAACGATGGTCTCGATGTCCTTCTCTGTGGATTCAGGGGAGCCCAAGGACGCTAAGTCCAAAACGATGACAGCAATGTTTAAGTCTTGAGGGTCTAAGTCCAAGAGTGTTGCATAAATGGATATGAGGTCGCCATTGGCCATGGACATGTTGACACCTTCAACATGAAAAGGGCCGTCTGCGTTCTGGCGTTGGTAGGCATTTTCGAATGACCGGGCGAAGGACATGGACGATGCGAGGCCCTGGGGACGAATGACGTCACCGGGCCAGACAGCCCCAGAAATGGAGCTACCAAAAAAACCTACTCTTATGGTCGATCCAACCCGATGGCGCATGGTATGACCCATGGCAGTCAACGATTGCGATTCTGGGTCTGGTGGTGTGCCATAAATCCAATTGAAACGCATGACCCGTGTTGAATCCAGTTGCCTCCAACCCTGCCAGTGGCTGAATATCTGTCCCGTTTCTTGGTTGATGCAAACGATGTCACCGGGTTTGATGGGCCGCTTGGTGTTTTCATCAAGGACGATTCCGGTTTCAGCGGGCCATAACAGTGCATAAGCTACCCGAGCTGCGGCGTTCATATTCCACAGAGATGAGAAACTCTCCTCTTGGATCATGGGGCTCAAAGAGCCTTTTGACTTGGGGGCAAACCCCGGGGCTTCAATCAAGACGCGATTTTTCTGATTTAAAGCGAAAACCTGGCGGGCCCCGGAGATGGGGATCTGGTCTTCTTTGGGACTGATTTGCACCAATCCCTTTGACTGGAAGATTTTTCGCCACGCCAATGCAGCATCCTTGTCTTCGTTACCAAAGTAGTTTTTGATCTTGCTGATATCACCGGTCAGAAAGTCCTTCAGTTGAAAGGAACACAAACCCGTAGCCCTTGGCCCTTGGGCAATGGTGTTAATCAGGACAAAGATCTCATCGTCTTCATTGACAGAGAACGATCGGATAGTCTGATGATCGGGGACCTGGAAATGATCATTCCAAGTCATGGTATCAGTTTCTAAGCTCCAGACTCTCTTACTCGATGGGCCGAATATGATGATGCGGTTTTTCCTCATTGCTGTCACCAAACGATCTTCTCGCCAAGGAAACTTTTGGGGGATCTTGGTGACCTCTTGAGGTCCATTTAGGTTAAAGCGAAGAATCTCTCCGTTGGAGCAAAAAATGAGCGCAGATCCTGGTTTTTCCTGGACGATGGCTGAGATCGTCTTGAACGGCTCGCTCTCGAAAGCAATGGTCTGCACGCTCGACATAGACAGATTGACCAAGCGTAGGTGAGGGCCATCGTCCCCAGGTTCACTCAGCAGAACGTGATTGGGCGTCAAGAAAGCCCCATGGTCAAAAGAGTGAATTGTGGCGTTGTGACCAAATCCGTCTTGGGCCTTGGAACCATCCGCTATGACGCCTGGGGTCGCTTGGGGATAGGGTTGGGACGAAGGAATGGCCAGGCTCGCCAGGATTCTTTGGGCCAGGATTTGGTTGCCTACGGGGGTGAGATGGCAATGGTCAAGAAAATCGCTGTTCTTGAATGTCTTGTCGTCGAAGTGTCTGGAAACGTGGAGGTGGGTGTTATTCCGGGGATCTCCTTGGGTGAGGATTTCTGTCTGTCGATGGAGAATCAACTGAGCCTTTGCGATCTGGATGGGATGCCGGCTCAGACCAAATTTTTCACCGTTAATGGGGGTCGTGAAGAACAGGCTTCGGCGTTTGTTTTTCTCTAGTGCTTGGGCGATTCTGCGAAGGGCTCTGATTTGGCCTGATTCTTTGTGGCTGTTGGATTCCAAGAAATGCTGGGCGATTCGTAGCGAGCTGGAATCTGCTGCTGTTTTCCTTGGTCCTTCAAGGAAGCTTTCTTCTGGATGGCGAAGGGGGTCATTCATCTGGCGGCGAAGGGGTGTGAGCCCCAGGCGATGGCGAACCAAGGACAAGCGCTTCAAGTGCGTCACGATGTTGTCCTTCTTACGCTTGTTGTCTTGGAGTGTTTCAAGCCAAGGGCGGGCGAAGGAAGTTGGGGTGGTGGCATAGCTGGCGGAGAGATAGCGGGGCGACAACTCGATGACAATTTCGATTCTTTGATTGAGGTCAATGGCGTCCAGAGAACTGAGGATGACTTCCATGTCACTGGGCAACATGCCGTCCAATGACAGGTCGTAGAATGCCACAGACCCTGTAGCCAAAAGCCTGGCCCAGTAGGCAGGTGTTTCCCTGCTTGGAAGCCCGTGTTCTCTGAGAACATGCCCTCTCATGACAGAGTCGCCCAAGAACAGGACAACACGATCCGACGCGTCTTGAGAAGCCTTGTTGAGTGTGTCCAAAACATCGTATTGGCCAGTGGGGTCATCGTGCTGGAAGGGCTTGGACTGAGTTTGGGTTCGGTTGAGGAAAAAGAGCAAAAATGCCCCGACACTGACCAATAGCAAGGTACTTTTCCATGGGGAAACCTCTCGAAGGAGCCCTTCGAACTCTCTATCGTCGTCGTGCTGGCAATCTTGTTTCATCTGGGCAGTGCTCAAAATTGAAAATAGATGAATGGAGAGGAAACTTCTGGCGCCAAAATAGCAGTCAGCAAGATGGCCGTGGCGATGATGGTGGCATAGCCCAATGGAGTTGACGATAGGCGATGAAAGGCTCGCTCCTTTTCTTCCCAGAACATAAGGCCAAAGGTGATGACTAAGAGCATAAGTGTCAAGCCTGCCCCCGATTGATTGGTCGGTAAGCCAGAAGATATCCAGGTCGAAATCTGCTCCATAATAAAGATGGCATCATGCAAGCTCGTGGCGCGAAAAAGGATCCAACCAAGACAAACAAAATGGAACATGAAGAAGACTTTGAGGCCAGTTGCCAGCCAAGGACTTATGAATTTCGAAAGAGGAGTAAAGAGGGGGGCCAGGATGCGGTAGGCGACTAAAAGGCAGCCATGAAAAAGCCCCCAGACCACGTACGTCCAGGCCGCGCCATGCCACAAACCGGCCAATCCCATGGCCAAAAGTAGGTTTACCAGGGTTCGAGGGACGCCACCTTTGCTACCCCCCAAGGGAAAGTAAAGATAGTCTCGAATCCACTCTGATAAGGAAATGTGCCAGCGCCGCCAGAAGTCGGAGGGATTTTGAGCCAAGTAAGGCAGCTTGAAATTGCGAACGAGCTGAATGCCAAAGAGAGAGGCAGCACCACGAGCCATATCTGAATAGGCCGAGAAGTCGAAGAAAATTTGGAAAGCAAATGCATAGGTAGCAATGAGCAAGTCCAAGCCGCCATGGGCGGATGGATTGCCATAGGAGACATCAACGATGCGGGCCAGATTGTCGGAGAGGGCTGCTTTTTTGAATAGGCCCCAGGCAAGGAGTAAGAGACCCGCGTGAAAGTGTTCATTGCGAAACTGGTAGTCTCTTACCCGTTTGATCTGGGGCATCAAATGGCCGGCCCTTTCAATGGGGCCTGCAATGAGCTGGGGAAAGAAACAGACATAGAGCATGAAGTCGACGAAACTGGATTCCGGGTGGATGCGCTTGCGGTAAACATCAACGGAATAGCTCATAGTTTGAAAAGTGTAAAAAGAAATGCCGATGGGCAAAATGATAGGCCAGCGCTCAGAGAATGCGTTGATGTCCGGAAGGGCTAAGTGAAGACTCTCGCGAATGAAGTTAGCGTACTTGAAGATGACCAAGACACTTAAGTTGCTGACTAAGCTCATGACTAGCCAATGCTTCTTGGCCCGATGGTTGTGAGCGGTCTGAATCTTCTTTGCCACCAAGTAGTCCAAGACAGCGGAGTAGAGCACCAGGATGAGGAAGGGTGCGTTCCAAGAGCCGTAGAAAACTAAGCTGGCCCCCAAGAGTACAGCAACGCGCATCTTCTTGGGCCCCAGGTAAAAGGCTAAGAAGGTCAAGGACAACAGAACTAAGTAAGAAATCGAATCGAACTGCAAGAACGTCACTCCATGTACCTAAGTCGCTTCATGCAAGCGATTGTGGCTGGCGCGCTTACCTTAAGCCATATAGCCCGTAATTTCTTCTTCGTTTTCTTCTTCTTCGCTCATGTACAGAGTTTGGAGAGCCTTTGAGGCCAGAGAAGAAAGCGTGAGCGACGATCGACGGACAGATCGGACTTGACTGGAAAAGGGAGGGCGCGAGGTTGTGGATAAGGCGGGCGGTGGCATCGTTGCCAATGGCATGGCTGGCCCTCGCTTTCTAAATCTGCCACTGGGGAAGTATTTCGGGACTTCCCCAATACTTCGGCATTCGCCCCGGTGGAATCAGCTCTTGGACGTATTCTCGGTTGCTGCTTTTCCTGAACCCTGGTAGTTTTCGTCCTGAAGCAAAGGAGTTCTATGCGCAATTTCAATCCAATCGCACCGGCGACCAAAGTCGCATCGATTAAGTATGCCGTCCGTGACATCCTGAGTGTGGCTGCTGAGGCCCAGGAGAAGGGCTTGGAGATGCTCTATCTCAACGTCGGAGACCCGAACATCTTCGACTTCGAGACCCCTGAGGTCATTGTGGAAGCGGCGTCGAAGGCATTGAGAGACAACAGGAATGGTTATGCCCCTTCTGATGGCATCCCTCAAGCATTGGAGGCGATTCGAGAGAATGCCGAAAAGGCCGGAATCCGGAGCATCCAAGATGTCTTCATCTCGAATGGCTGCAGTGAAGGAATTGAGATTGCTCTTTCCGCTCTGTGCAACGAAGGAGAGAATATCTTAACGCCATCTCCTGGTTACCCCTTGTACACAGCCTTGGTGTCGAAGCTCTGTCTGGAGATGAACCCATACTTCTTAGATGAGAGCAATGGCTGGCAACCTGATCTGGAAGACATGGCCAAACGGATCAACTCAAAGACCCGTGCTATTGTCTTGATTAACCCCAATAATCCGACGGGGAGCGTTTGCACCGAAGAGACTCTCCGTGGCATCATCGCCTTGGCCAAGGAGCATAGCCTTTTGATTATCGCCGATGAGATTTACGGGGAGCTGACTTTGGACGGGGCTGTTCATATTCCTTTGGCGTCTTTGGACGCAGAGGTTCCAGTTCTGACTTTTGATGGTTTGTCGAAGGCGTTTTTGGCTCCGGGACTTCGTGTGGGATGGGGCGTTTTGAGTGGTGAGGAATCTTTGCTGCGGGATTATCGTGGGGCCGTGGCTCAGTTGTGTCGTGCTCGTTTGAGTTCCAATCACCCTCAGCAATATGCGATTCGGCCATGTTTAAAAGACAAGAGTCACCTTCCTGCTTTACGGGAAAAGGTGGGGCGGAGGCGGGATATCACCGTAGAAATGCTCAATGCCGTCGATGGCATAAGCTGCGTTTCGCCTAAGGGTGCTTTTTATGCTTTTCCTCGTTTAGATGTACCTCAGGAAGAAGAGCAGGAATTCATTGCCAACATGATCCGTGCTACGGGCGTGGTGGTTGTTCACGGTGGTGGATTTGGCCAAAGGCCCAACACAGCTCATTTTCGCGTGGTGTTCTTGCCTCCTGAGGAGATCTTGAGAAAGGCCTACGGTAAAATCGGGGAATACGTCAAAACCCACCGATAGAACGAGATTTGGAGTGTTTGAAAAATTTCCTGGTCCGCTTTAGCCGTTTCTCGCGTCTTCATGTGTGAAAGGTGTCCCCAGTCGAATTTAGGCTGCTGGTGCTTACCTATGTCCCACTTGAAGAAAGCGAGTGCCTCAATATGGCTCGTAGTGCAAAATCACAAAAGACAATGGCCGCCGCACCAGCGGACAACAAAGCCCGCGACTTGGCTCTTGACCACACCCTCCAGCAAATTGAAAAGCAATTTGGCACCGGGTCAATCATGCGCCTGGGGGAGGAGTTTCACCACAAAATCGATTGCATCCCATCTGGCGCCCTGTCGTTAGACTTGGCCATTGGAGGTGGACTACCCCAGGGGCGGGTGGTCGAGATCTATGGCCCTGAAAGTTCTGGTAAGACAACTTTAACTCTTCATGTCGTCGCCAATGCTCAGAAGAAGGGAGGCGTTTGCGCCTTCATTGACGCGGAGCATGCCCTTGACCCAGCCTATGCGAAGAAGCTCGGGGTCGATTTTGAGAACTTGTTGGTCTCCCAGCCTGACACGGGCGAACAAGCTTTAGAGATCACTGAGATGCTTGTGCGGAGTCACGCTGTTGACGTCATCGTCATCGACTCTGTGGCAGCCTTGGTGCCCCGTGCCGAAATTGAAGGTGAAATGGGAGATAGCCATGTGGGTCTTCAAGCTCGCCTGATGTCTCAAGCTTTGCGGAAACTCACAGGTATCGTGGCCAAGAGCAATACTTGCATCATCTTCATCAACCAGATTCGTGAGAAGATCGGTGTGATGTTTGGCAGCCCTGAGACAACAGCCGGTGGCCGCGCCCTTAAATTCTACTCCTCGGTTCGTTTGGATATCCGTCGGATTGGTCGAATCACCGACCGAGATTCCGTGGTTGGCAACCGCACCAAGGTCACAGTGGTGAAGAACAAAATTGCCCCACCTTTCCGTGTGGTTGAGTTTGACATCATGTTCAACGAGGGGATTTCTCTGGTTGGCGATATCTTAGATCTCGGTGTTGAGAATAAAATCGTCGATAAGAGCGGCTCCTGGTATTGCTACGGCGATACACGGCTAGGTCAGGGGCGAGAGAAAGCCAAGCAATTTCTCCGAGATAGCCCTGACCTGATCGAAGACATTCGTGAAAAACTTCTCGATAAGCTCGATCCGAAGCGCCAAGCCAAGGAAGAGAAACCGGTTCAAAAAG
>WFTN01000461.1 GCA_015485455.1 Planctomycetota bacterium
TTCCGACACAGTCCTATTTGGCGCATCCTCAGAGGCCTAATTCCCTTTCCTGAAGAGCCCGTCCCAAGGCGATTCATTTTGGCATTCGATGCCCAGAAATCCCCATCCTCCCAGTCGCTCCTCATGCGCTTTCTCTGCGGCTCATCCCCCTAAATCGCCGGGCTCTTTGTCCATCTACCCCAGCCTAAAAATACACGCAGAAGACGACAAGCAGCTCAGAAGGGCCCAAGCATAGTGTTTCATTGGCCGGGGCTTCAAGCACGAGCTTCGCAGTAGGCGGGACCACCGCCATGCCAGCAGGCGCTACATACCAAGTCTGGATTAAACGAGGCATCAAACCCTGGGTACATTGTGGAAGTGTGCTTATCCAAGGCTAATGATGATTCGCAAAGCGTGATTCTGGACCGAAAGTGGTGCAGGTCTACGGTCGATAGGGATCTCGATTCAAGTTGCTCGCCATGTTCATTGCATGGCGAGCGCTCGATCATTAGAGTGGTATGTTAAGGGTCACAATCAGAAAGGGGCAGTGAGTGGCAGCTAGAATGGAAACAAAGAGCGTCTGTTTTGTCTCATTCGGTCTTTTGTTGGCTTATGTAGTTTTTTCTTTCTTGAGCCCTTTTGACGCTGACGCCGGACTGAACCCCATTGCTGAGTTTGAGATACGTCCGGACAAGCAATCGATTAGTCGTGTCCCCGACCAACGCCGCAAGGGCCAAGAAGTGGTTGTCCACGGGAGTGTTACACATTTCAAGACGAATCGGCCCATAGCGGGTGCGGTGGTACTGCTTGAGAAGAAGAGTGACCCACTGAAGTGCATTACCGACGAGAAGGGCCGATTCGAATTTAGTTGCAAACGTGAACTTGATCTGCCGGTCACTCTAAAGGCACTGGCAGAAGGCTTTGAGTCGTCGAGCCATTCGCTCACCGAATTGCCGACCAAGTTTATGGAGATCCAATTGGTGCCTGAGAAGCGAGGTCGCTTCATTCAAGTGTCTATTGACCCTCAAGCAGAGCCAGGATCTGGCCGGTGTGTGGTTTACATCCACCGTGTTGGAGCCCGAAAATACGACACTTCTGCCATCAAGTTGCAGGTCTTTGATTTCTCAGATTTCCCGGTCACGATTGAGTCACCTTTTGAAGAGTGCGACATATTCTTGGACTTGCCAAACTACCTGACAGATTCCGTCAAAGGGGTAGACGTTCCTATTTCGCAATTCAGCAATCCAGGAACGACGGTCTCCTTTTTGCCTGATCGAGGGGCCGAGGTTTTCGGTTGGTTTTTGTCGACCAACCAGAAGGTCCAGCATCATTCTCTCCGTGTTCTAGCCCGCCACATACCGGGATGCTACGAACCAACAGAGAACCTTAGGTTGTTGACGTGGTCAAAGGACGACCTTGATAGAACACTGCGGACCAAGATTGCCTCAACAGCAGTTCACTCGGATGGACCCGTTTCCTTCCGCATTCGTGGACTTGCGCCCGGAGAGTATGAGGTTTCGGCTGTAGCAGACAATGCATCCTCGTTGTCGCTGTCTTCGAGAATCAAGATAGTTGGAAGGGAGATCGTCGGTCCAATCAAACTCGGATTCCCGCTTGGCGGACCGTTATCAATAGAATTCTCGGGCGACGTTGCAAAATTCATTGAGACTGTTGAGTTGTATCCAAGGATGAACACAAAGAAAGTTCGTTCTTCAGGAACTACTGCTGCCCCGCGTTCCTACGTCGCCAATGTCATCGGCGGCAGAGCCAATTTTCCACATGTTGAGATCGGAGAATACAAAGTCAATGTGCTCCCACCGGCATTTCCGAAAGGCCGCATGGAGAAGATGCCACAGTCGGTTTATTCGTATTTGTCTGGTTTCTGCGGAAGTGTGTTCTCGCAACTTTGGATTGACTCCAACATCAAAGTCGACGGAACGGATCCAGTTCTTAAGTCCATCAATCTTGATCAGATTCTTGAGCTACATGATCGTTGGCAAACCCGTATTGGCGTTGAAGAAATCAAGAGGGAAATCCGGCATGGTTTTGAGAAAGACAAGCTCGGAATGCTAAGACGTAGTGAAACGGTCGGGCTTACGACGCTGGAGCCGAAAGAGCTTGAAGCGCGTTTTCTTGCAATCGAAAGGCGTATCTCGTTATTGATCAACCGTGACATACCTTGGATACGTCGCAACATTAAGAATAGATCCGCCGAGAACGACGCTATGATGTCAAGAATAGAAGAGTTGGCAGGATCCCTTAAGCTTGAGAACATTATCCTGGAGATTTTGGGCAAGTAGGAAGTCCTCGGGGAGAGGGGTTGTGCATCCCGAAAACCCATGAAACCCTCCCCGGGCGCAAAATGAAGCCAACAGTTTTCGAGGGTAACTGGTGATTTGGAGTTTGATGGCAATGCAGACCTAAGACCGAAGAGGTGACAAGTTCCGTGATCAGAGAGCCGATGCTCTTTCCGAATGGCGCACCGTAGCACAGGGTTTGGTTGCTGATCCTGATCGATTGGTGAGAACCATCGAAGATGCCTTTCCCATCGACGTTCGTCAGTCATTTGGCTTTGACTACCAACTTTTCCAAATCTCAGCGCCGAAGAATGTGCGGCTGGCGGCCTATGATGCTGCGCTTTCCACAGAAGTGGCTGAAGCCAGAAGCCAGGCCGCAAGGGCAGTAGCCTTGGCCATCAAGGAAAGCGCAGAAGCCTTCGTCGGTGAAAGCGTCAGAACTCTTCGGATTGAGACAGCAAAGCTCTGTGAAGACGTCTTAGCCACCCTCAAAGGCGGCAAAGTGAACCAGAAGACTCTCAATCGTCTGGATCGCTTTGTTGATCGATTTAGGAGCCTCAACTTTGTTGGTGATGCTGAGATGGAGCGTCGGCTCAAAGAATTCCGGGCCGAGTTCCTTGGCACCGGTGCTGCTGACTACAGAAACAGTGATTCGGCTCGTTTTGGTTTGGTGCAAGGTCTCAATCGTCTTCGCAACGAAGCCACGATTCTTGCCTCTCAAGATGGCAAGGAAATGGCCTCGCGCTTTGGAGAGGTGGGCCGTCGCAAGTTCGGGAGGGCGAGCTGATGCCATGTTGGCAACAGGTGAAGATTGAGACTTCTATCCGTATGACGGACAAAGCCACACTTGCTGCGGTGCTGGGGCAACTCGGCGCTGGGATCAGCGGCAATGTCATTCGGAGCGATGGCCTTTCCTACCTAGTTGGTGAGGACGGTTCTGTGAGCGCAGAAGTCCCGGCCTATGAGCAGGAGAGGGCCGAGTCCTTCCTTGCCCGGCTGAAACGAGAATACTCCTTGGCGACCTTGAGCAAATGGGCCAAGGCTCAGCGTTTCAATGTGCGGCGTATAGGGAACAAGCTCAAACTTAGGAGGTGGGTGTGATGAAGAATGTCGAAATTGAATTTGAAGTCACACCGGATGGTGAGCTCATCACCTATCGCACCAATGAAGTGCCGGGCGAAGTCCACGAGGATATTGAGCAGGCTTTGGCCCAGCTTGAAGAACTTTTGGGTGCGGTTGTTGAACGGAAATCCATTCGCCCTGGCTTTCAGCGCCACAACCATGTCCACCGACATCAAGATCTGGGCCATTACCGAAGCTGATTATAGCTTTCCTATCCTTCCCATCAATTTGACTTCCACCAAAGCACGGCAAAATCATTGTGACTCATCGTCCCTTCGTGCTTTCGGTGGAGGTCTGCCTATTAGGAGAAAAATACATGAAAGAAAAACTGAAGAACTACCTGCGGGCAGCCTATCCCTTGCTCTACGTCGTGAGCTGGGAAGAAGCTCGTCTTGAAGGCTCGTTGAAATCGGTCTGCGATGACCTTGGCTATGGCCTTAGGTGCTGGTCCATTACTGAAGGACTACTTGATGTCACCACAGGCTCTGCTTCTGTTCTCCAAGACCCCATCGATGTCTTGGGAGCTATTCCTGAGATGCCTGAGAAGACTGTTGTGCTGTTGAGAGATTTTCATGCCTTTCTTGGGGATGAACCACAGCCAGTCAACCCCTTGATTGCTCGGGCAATCAGGGATCTGGTGCGAACTCTCAAGACCCGCCAGCAGTGCTTAGTGATCTGCGCACCCTTGCTCAGGCTCCCGGAAGAGTTGGAGCGAGAGGTTGTGGTTGTTGAACATGAACTGCCGGGGAGGATGGACCTTGGTGCTGTCATCGACGGTATCTCGAAGAGTGCTGATCTGCCGTTGGTTGTGAGTGATGAGCGTGATCGGTTGCTGGATGCTTGTATGGGTATGACCACGTCAGAAGCTGAGAATGCCTTGTCTCTTTCCTTTGTAGAAACGGAGAGGCTCGATTCCAGTGTGGTATCGAGGCAGAAGGCCGAAGCTGTGAAGAAAGGACAGCTCTTGGAACTTTATGACAATCCGGGCAGCCTGGATGACATTGGCGGCCTTGATGCTCTGAAGGCATGGCTGGCCCAACGCAAAGATGCCTTTAGCAGTAGAGCCAAGGATTTTGGCTTGCCATCGCCGAAGGGGCTTTTGTTAGTTGGCCTCCCTGGCTGCGGCAAATCTCTTTCTGCCAAGGCTTGTGCTGCGGCATGGGAGAGACCTTTGCTTAGGCTTGATTGCGGCCGGCTATTTGGTGGTTTGGTTGGAGAGAGCGAGCGTAACCTAAGGCGGGTAATTCAGGTCGCGGAAGCTGTAGCGCCGGCCATCCTGTGGATTGATGAAATTGAGAAGGGGCTTTCGGGCTCTTCCTCATCGTCATCCACAGATGGGGGTACTTCGGCACGTGTCCTTGGTTCTATGCTCAGTTGGATGGAGGAAAAGACAGCTTCTGTCTTTGTCATTGCCACTGCTAACGATGTTTCGGCCCTGCCTCCTGAATTGCTGCGCAAGGGCCGATTCGATGAGACTTTCTTTGTTGATCTTCCTGGTGAGGATGAACGGAGAAAAATATTGGAGATCCACATCGAGAAGCGAGGCCGTGATCCAAGATTGTTTGACTTGGTTTCGTTGGCTAAGGCGTGCGATCAGTTTTCTGGAGCTGAAATCGAAGCGTCAATTCTATCAGGGATGTTTGCGGCCTTTGAATCTGAGCAAGAACTGGAAACGTCTCACGTGGGGGAGGCCATCGGGCAAACAGTACCTTTGGCGCAGACTGCCCGTGAGAAGATCTCTTCGCTGAGAGATTGGGCTAAAACTCGTGCCCGGCCTGCTGCCAGTGCTGCGAAGTTGAGTGCGCTGCGTAAGCTGGAGACTCTGTCATGACCATCAACCTTGATGGATTTGTGCCTGATGATGAAGACGATGATCGTTTTCAAAGGGCCAAGCGTGAGTTTGAGGATAAAGCCAGGGGTCTCAATGGTTTTCCTGGTCTTTCCCAGGCTCGGTCTTTGTTTCGATTGATGCTTGATTCGAAAGAACCATGGCACCGTCGGTCTTTGGCTGTGGTTGGTGTTTTGTACTTGGTTGTGCCGCTGGACTGCTATCCAGATTTCTTGCCCGGCGGTTTGGTTGATGACCTGGCGGTCATCGTGGCTGTTTCATTGTGTTTGTTTGGCGTTGTTGACGCCGATTCGGAAGGAGTTGAATGGTGATGTTTTTTGCGCATGCTGAAGATGCTGGGTTTTATGTGCTGGCGTTCTTGGTTGTTGGGGTTTTGGTGCGGGCTGTTGTGATGAGGAAAGGCCTTCGTTGAAGAAGGCGAAGCTCCGTTTGGGGCTTCGTTTTTAGTTTGGGTAGGATCAGTGGGCACCAAAATGGTGATTCGCGTAAACTTGCCCGAAGAATCATCGTCTTGCCTGAAACGCGTGAGGCCTCTTCGCTGTTGTTACTTGGTTGAGGAGGACGACCCCTCGCCCTCCTTGATCCTGGACGGGCGGGTGGTCAAGAATGCGATGGTCTGCATGCCATCTTCGTTCGGTTCTTTTGTATTTCATATC
>WFTN01000462.1 GCA_015485455.1 Planctomycetota bacterium
CTTCTCGAGGGGCCGAGCTGGTCGTTTTCTAACCCAAACCGATCCTTGATTCGCTCTTAGAGCGAGTCTTCGATCACCTAATTCTCCCCCCTATAATTAGGAAACAGCGAGAAGGTGGTCCTCCCCCAAGACCACCTTCTCTTTTTTTCATAGTCGCTGTACAATTGTTCAGGTCAGCTATGAATGAACAAGAGAACAACCAGACGGTGACTCCCAAGACTTGGATTCTGCTAAGCGACAAGCTGGGAGACAATGCCCAGGTCAATCGCGTAGCCGATGAACTGCCTTGGCCCGTGGAGACTCGAAGTCTTGTGTTTCTCGAGCAGTATCGTTTGGGCAAGCCCGATTTTTCAGCTTCCCTCTATCATGTGGACTTAGCTCTTTCGGATGATCTTGAGTCCCCTTGGCCTGACCTCATTCTGACCATCGGCCGCAGACCCGCCATGGTCGCCCAGTGGATTCGAAAGCAATCTCAGGGCAAGACGAAGGTGGTCCTTTTTGGTCGCCCGAAAGTTGGGCTGAGGGACTACGATCTTGTTATTGCTCCGGGGCAATACCATTTACCTCAGTCTGAGCACATCTTTCCCATCAACTTGCCACTGATGCGGATAGATGAAGAGCGATTGAGGGTAGCGCGAGAGATTTGGCAAGAGCGTCTTGAAACCATGAAGAAGCCCCTCATCGCTGTGCTTGTGGGGGGTACGACCAAACCCTTTGATTTGACTGAGCGAGCCGGAAAAGAGCTGGCTCAAAAAGCTCTAACCATCGCTGACTCTTGCCAAGGTAGCCTCTACTTCACCACCAGCCGCAGGACGCAGCCAGAAGCAATCCGTGCCATGCGGGAAGTGTTGCCTCAGGCGATCCCATTCTTTGAATTCACCCCCAATGGTAATGAGAATCCTTTCATGGGGCTTATGGCCTGTGCTGACCGGTTCATCGTTACTGGGGATAGCGTTTCCATGATGGTGGAAGTGGCTGGGTTGGGGAAACCCTTGGCAATCTATGAATTGCCACTCCAGAGGGGGCTGAGGACGTGGTTAGACCAAAAAATTCTCCGTTTTTGCCATCAAGAGGGAGCTCGATTTAAGTTTCTCCCTCGTTTATTGCAGTCAAGGGGGTTGATGGGGTATCCGAGAGACCTCACTCTGATTCATAAATATCTCTATGATTGTGGGGCAGCCCGTCCTCTGAGGCGTGGATTTCCTGCTGACGGTGCTATGATCGGCAACGATGTTGCGGCTGTGTCCCTGAGGATTCAGCAACTCATGGAGTCGTGACGACCCTGCATGATCTCCGGACGATCGGAATGTGCTTAAGAGGACGAGTAGATGAGACCGTTTTTCACCAAGTTCTGGCGCCAGTGCGTCGTGTCCGCCAACTTTTTTCGATCGGTGGAAGACCGCATCGCCTTGGAGCGTCGACTCAGAGGAAAGGACGAAGCGAAAAAGCTCTCTGAGTGTGATTGCGCCCTCGTGTCCTTTGGCAAGAGTGGAAGAACTTGGTTGCGGGTCATGATCTCGGGGTTTTACCAAGCCAAACACGGACTTGGGGAATCTCAGATGATCGTATTCGATAATCTGCATCGCAAGAATCCTGCCATCCCCAAGTTGTTCTTTACTCACGACAATTACCTCAAAGATGAAACAGGCCATGGGGATTCTAAAGTTGACTACTATGGCAAGAAGGTTGTTTTCTTGGCACGCCACCCTGGAGATGTAGCAGTATCTCAGTATTTCCAATGGCAACACCGAATGCGGGATCACAAGATGTTGATCAATGACTATCCGTCAAAAGACGAGCCCATGTCAATCTATGATTTCGTCGTCGGAGAAAAGGCTGGGTTGCCAAAGATCATTGATTTCATGAATCTCTGGGCCGAGGAAGCTGGTGCTGTAGGGGACGTCCTCTTGGTTCGCTACGAGGACATGAAGTCTCAACCTCATGAGACCTTGCGCCGAGTCTTAGATTTCGTCGGGACACCAGGGACAGAGGATGAGATCAATTCTGCTATCGAATATTCTTCCTTCGAAAACATGAAAAAGATGGAAGAGAAGCGGACTTTCTGGTTGTCCGGGAGTCGTATGGTTCCCAAGGATCGAAAGAACCCTCATTCCTTCAAAGTTCGTCGGGGGAAAGTTGGTGGCTACCGGGACTATTTCGACGAAGCGGAAGAAGCTCATATTCAGAAACTGATCTCGGAGAAACTGTCGCCCTTCTTTGGTTATGAATTGAATGATCAGGAAACGTCGGCGGAGGCTTCTTCGTGAAAGTCGTCCAGAACTTCTCGAGAACTTGCTCATGATGAATACCAGAACTGAAGTCGACTTGCTCGGTGAACTCGAGATCGACAATGCCCAATATTATGGCATCCATACTCAGCGGGCTCTCGACAACTTCAAGATTTCCAAGTGTCGGATCGCCGATTATCCTGTCTTCATTGAGGGCATGGTGGTTACCAAGAAGGCCTGTGCTTTGGCGAACAAGGAGATTGGCACGATCCCTCCTGGGAAAGCAGACATGATTGTTCAGGCCTGCGATGAAATCTTGGGGAATGTGGCCAAGTACGTGCCCTATTTCCCGACGGATGTGTTCCAAGGGGGAGCAGGTACTTCGGTCAACATGAACACCAATGAAGTTATTGCCAATGTCGCCTTAGAAATGAATGGTCACGCTTTGGGCAGCTATGAAGTTTTGCACCCCAATGACCATGTAAACAAGTCTCAATCGACGAATGATGCTTACCCAACAGGGTTCCGGGTGGCTGTCTACTTTTATATGGGGCGTTTGATTGAACAGGTGAATCGACTTATTGACGCTCTGGACGAAAAGGCCCATGCTTTCGTGGACGTCTTGAAGATGGGGCGCACTCAGCTTCAGGATGCGGTGCCCATGTCATTGGGAAGCGAATTCGGTGCTTGGGCTGCGAACTTGCGTGAGGAAACCAAAATTTTGTTGTCCACTCGGGAGCTCATTCTCGAAGTGAACCTTGGTGCCACAGCGATTGGGACGGGCGTGAATGCACCTCAAGAGTTTTCCGAGCTTTCCATCGCACACTTGAGACATCTTACGGACGCCAACTTTGTGAAGGCCGTCAATCTGATCGAAGCCACATCTGATACGGGTGCCTATGTCATGATTTCTGGCACCCTTAAGCGGACAGCGATCAAGTTATCGAAAATCTGTAACGACTTGCGTCTCTTGTCATCTGGGCCACGGTGCGGTCTCAATGAGATCAACTTACCTCAGATGCAAGCGGGATCGTCAATCATGCCCGCGAAAGTGAATCCTGTCATTCCGGAAGTTGTGAACCAAGTCTGCTTCAAGATTATCGGCAATGACGTGACGATTTCGTTTGCGGCAGAATCTGGGCAGTTGCAATTGAACGTCATGGAGCCGGTGATCGCTCAATGCGTGTTTGAGTCGATTGAGTTGCTTACGAGCGCCTGCACAACCTTAGCGGAAAAGTGTGTTCCTGGCATTACTGCCAACGATCAACACACCAACGACATGGTCTACAAATCTGTTGGGCTTGTTACTTTCCTGAATCCCTTCATTGGTCACCACATGGGTGACGAGATCGGCAAAGAAGCTGTGAGGACTGGAAAAGGAATTAGAGAGTTGGTCTTAGAGAGAGGTCTTCTCTCCGAAGCTGAGTTGGACCGTATCCTCAGTGTTCAAAACTTGATGCACCCGGAATACACCGCCGATCTTCACAAGAAGAGCGAGTGATCTTGAACAGGGGTTTGATTCTGCTTCATCATCGGCTTTGACGGTCCTGCAGCTCCCGGTCGACTAAATCCCAATCAGCGGCGGAATCAATGTCAATGGCAGCATCGGCGTTTCTTAAGAATGCGATGCTGACTTGTGCACCAATTTTTCGGGTTAGGCCTTTCATGGCGGCAGCCACCGTCAGGCGCCCCAAAAGAAATAGGATCAACGTAGAGAAACTGATGACGCCAGCTATGCGCCAGGGCGTCTTGCGAAGGTTTTCAACTCTTCGCCAATAGTCGATGGCGAGGGCTCCTTGGCTTGTTTTGATGGCGAACAAATTGCAACCGCAGAACGCCCCGTCACGGAACCGAAGGGCGGTCCGTTTGTTTGACGGGAAAACATCAGTGACGATCTCGTGAGAAACCAGTGCAGCCACGGTGTCGGCTTCGATCTCGTGGACGGATTCGAAGAACTCTGTCAAGATTTCTAAGCTCAAAAACCCATGATCGGCTGTCGTGATCAGCGTTGGAAGGTCGTTGTTGGCGGCCGCGAGTGCTGCTTGGGCACTGGTGCATGGAGTTGTTGCTGGAGCCACCCAAGTAACCACACCAGATTCGATGAGTGCAACTAATTCTGGGCACTGGTTGAGAAGATCCGAGTTTGGCCCGACGATTGTAATCTCGGCGATGTTGTCCGACTCAATCAGGACGTCTAAGACCCGTAGCAGGATGGGGCGACCTTGGATTTCTGCCAGTGCCTTGCAGGGTGCATTGGCATGAAGCGCCACTGGGTCTGTTGACCCTCGATCACCTGCTAAGACGATCGCTTGAAATTTCTCGAGCGGTTGGTTTACCATGAAATTTAAGTCTTAGCTTTGTCTTCCTGAAGTGATTCTTTGTCTTGAGTCTCTGCTTTTTGCGTAGACTTCGCCGTGGCGAAAACGCCCCGGCGCCAAAGTTTGTAAAAAGTCCACCAGCCGAAAATCAGGGGGTGTTTCTTGACCCGATCGCTGACTTCTATCTCAACATGGGCATGCCTTCGTATTTTCCATAATGCGTAGTCGACTCCACCATCAAAGGTGAAGACAGCCTTGATGATCCTCAGGAGATTGAGTGATTTACCCATGAAACGTCGAGCCGCCCATCCCAAACGTAATCGGGTACGCTTGAAACCACTGTAGGGATTTGTGAACTGAGTATCGATCTTGGTCGGATCTAAACAGATAGAGCCCTGGGTCGGGAGAAGCAAGAGGGATAAGGTTCGGTAGTGGGTAGGTGCCTGCTCAACAATGCGACGGGATCTTTCTGTGTCTTCTGGTCGCAATTCACAACCGTAGCAGGCGGCCAGCCCTTTGATCCAGAATTTTGTTTGACAGAACTCTTTCGGCTGCAAACACAGACTTTTTGACACGAATGTCAGGGCAGCTTGGGACAGGATTTTCACCAGCTGTTCCCTGGACTCATCATTCTTGACCATGGCGATCTGAGTTGGTTGTGTGTAGCGGCCCCAAAAATAGACCTGTTTGCAAGATGGGTCGGTGTAGCGCTGGAAGTCTCTGAGGGACACCACTGCATACTTGCAGCGATAAGTGTTGCCCTCTTTCTCAGCTTCCAAATAGAAAACATTGGGAGGCAAGACCCAATTGGAGACCTTGGCGCCCAGGGAATCGTATGCGGAGGAATAGCTCGAAACGACGACTAAGAGATCGTAGAGGGCGTCTGTCTTTTGGGCCAAGCCGTGAAGGACAGAACCATAGAAGATGATGCCCTCAAGTGATCCTTGAAATCTCTGGTGAATTTTTTCGCAGAGCGCCTCAGTTGCCGGTCCCTTCGTGGGGGCAGTTGCGCGGGATAGGAAGCGTTGAACCGAAGAGAGCGCTTGAGTTTGTTGCACCGATTAAACTCGAATGAAGCAGAGTTTTGGGCCCGCTTTCACCACAATCGGTTGGCCATCACGTGGCACGATTTCTTCTCCATCGAGAGTCACCGGTTCGTCGATGTCCAAAGTGATTTGCCAGCCCGTGTGGCTTTCGAAGCCATGCTCTCTGGTCAAGTATTTGTTGGGCTTACCACGGATGCCAGCCAAAGCAGCCCTGAGAAAGTTGCGATGAGAGTGAGCAATGGTGGTCAAACGAAGTGGGGCCCGTGACTTGCTCCAAAACGGCTTGAAACCCAATGCCATGCGGTCGAGGGTGGTGATGAAGAGAGCGGTGTACTCAGTTTCGTCCATGAGCTTGCCATCGACGTCAACTTTGATCGTTGTGGGGGAGAATGGTTTCCTACCCACCAAGAGACGAGTCAACAGGCTGGACACATGGACCGCTGTTCCCAAGACCGTCTTCATACCGGGAACCTTACTAGAATCTCGGTTGTCCCAGATGACACGGGAGGCTCGATAAATGGCTGCGGCGCCAACAAAAAATCCATAGAGAGGTTGGTCTTCAGGTTGACGTTGGAGGCCTAAAGCAGTTCGTTTGACAAGAACCGATTCGAAGCTCTGATCTTGGGGATTCTTCGCCCATTGGATGAGTCTTCGTATGGCTCGGTGAGGTTCTCCTTTGAGTCCCAAGTCACCGTGACTCATGTTTGTTCGGCCACCGGCTAAGGCTGCTAAATAGGGGCGGGGCCCGTCCAGCTTTCTTCTTAGGATGTCGGTGACTACCATCCCTAATGTTCCGTCTCCACCATTTGCGCCGATGAGTGCCGTGGACTTCGCCAGAAGGGCATCAACAGCCTGAGTCACTTCTTCTGGTGTGTAGACAATGTAGTGATCGATTTCGGGATGTTGAGCTAAGACTTTCTTAAGCCGTTCCAAACCACCTTTCTTGTTGTGGTATCCCGGTCCACTAATGAGGCCCAATGATAAGGGGCCCTGAGGTTGGTCTTGCTCGGTCGCGCTGTCGCTGTCGTTTTTTGGATCCGTCGGTTCCACGATGGATGCACACCTGTTTTGTATCGAGTCAAAAAGCGACTGAGTGCTGCTCAAGATTCAGACAATCGGTTCGTTGGCACTTACGATCGAAAAAGACAATCTGTATCATCTGTCTTCTCGCTGAATGATATACTTCCTCAGAGTACCGATCAAGTCGTAAGAATCCTTCGCAGGTCCAAGGGAATCAAGGAGTTGTGTCAGATTGTCCGCCTCCATGCTGCTTCTTTTTTTGGCGTGGGAATCTTCTTTTATTCTGTTCGAAGCAGAAGTATGACGGCGAGAACCCCAATCAGGGCAGGAGGGGCCATGGCTGTCCATGCCGGATGGATTGTCAAGATGAGCCCGGCGAATCCACTTATTTGGTCTATCAAGTAAGCCAATACCCCCAGAATTGCCCCCCACACCGCTCGTTTTCCTTGGCTCGAGTCCCTGAGAGAACTAAAAACGAAAGGCACAGCAAACAAAACCATAGCCAAGAATGCTAGTGGGCGGGAAGCTAAGTACCAAAGTGCTAAAGCGTGGTTTTCAGTAGCCAATCCTCGTTTTTTTCGGCTCTGGATTTCCGCGATGAGGTCAGTGGGGGAGAGTGTCTCTGGTGCCAAGGGAATCTTGCTGAGCTCAGCGATTTGAAGGCCAGAATTCCACTGTAGAGTGGCATAGGTTTGATGGCTACTTCCCATGTCATTGAACTTGGTCTCTTGAACTTCTTCTAACTTCCAGTTCTCGGCTTGGGAAATCTCTGCTCTTTTGGCGGTGAGATGGCGATTGAGGCGCCCAGTTTGGGAAAATTCTAAGATGATGAGGTCAGAGGGTGTGTCACCTC
>WFTN01000463.1 GCA_015485455.1 Planctomycetota bacterium
GCAAAAGCCCGCTTCAATCTTTGCGGATCGTCGTCCCAAAACTCAAGAACACGCGCCAAACTCTTGAGCTCGTAAGGCGCCAAAGATTTCAACTGGCGACCTCGCAAGATCTCGCGGGCAGCAGCCAACTTCTTGGCGATCTCATTGTTGTCTGCTTGGGCTTCTTGCTCTAACAATTCCTTGAGAACAGGCTCGAGCTCTTGAACCTTGTCGCGCCCCAGGTCCAGTTCTGCTGCCAAAGATTCAAATTGCTCTTTGGACAAATGGTGGCCTAAATCATGGGAGCCCAACTCGATGGCGCAAATGGCATCGTCCAGACTGTTTTCCACCCGCCGATGAACCCGAACCAGATCTCTTTGCTCCATCTCGAACATCTTGGTCAAGAACAACCCAGGTCGAGTAGAAACGATCTGATCAGAGAAGTGTTGAAGTTTCTCCCATTGATCTTCGAGCCCTTGATTCACTGATTCTGGTGTCACAGCCAAGACTTCTGCCAAATTCTCGAAGGTCGCCATCCGTGATCTTAGGTCTCGTAGGGTGCTACACACTTCATTGTCGGCCAAAATCAAAAGTGCTGTTTCTAACCTCCGCTTCAGTTTTGAAGGGGGAAGAATCAGCTCACCAGCGGGATAACGAATCTTCTCGAAACGACGAACAAGATGAGACTTCTCAAACACAAGGTCTGAGACAGAAAGACTCAAGAGCTTCTCGATTCCTCTTTGGCGCAAGGAATAGACTTGGTGAAAACGCTGCAGGCGCTCTATCACCCGGTCATTGAATCGAAGTGGTATTTCTCCGAATTCTGCGGGCAATACTTCTGGGCACCAAGCGATGAGCAAATCTTGTAGAGCGTCTATGCCATTGCGCTCACGAAAATTCGCTGGCAGAAAAGCCAGGTCATAGCGATTGACTGTGGTGGCAAAAGGACGCCCCTGCCGATCAAGGATATTGCCACGGTAGGCTTGAAGCTTCTGGTATCGATGACGGCGTTTTGCAACGCCTGTTTCGATAGCGTCAGAACGCAAGAACTGCAATTCAAAAAGCCGCCCTGACATCAGGATAAATAGGGCCAAGAATGCAGCGAAAACAACTCCTAAGCGACGCTCAGATCGAATGGGGATCGGCGTGGACATTAGCGTCGTATCCTAACTTGGTCCAAACAAATGGTGAGCGGTATACCGCTCAAAGTGCGGCAAACAATGCCGAAAGACGTGTTGGCATCCAGAATAAGCGATGGAACCGACAATCGTAGGAGAGCCTCAGCGATACCAAGAAGAAGCAAGCAGCCTCCAATAGCAAGGGCGCGTCCAACGAAGCTCCGAGGAGCAACTTGAACCCGAAGAAAGGAGCTTAGCTGTACCGCCAACAAAGAAAGCAAGGGCGACAAAAACCATGGATCCGTAGTGAAAAGCCCACTGGACAATCCCACAACTAAGGCAAGCAGGAGGTCTTCGTCATAACGCCAAACACGTAGGCCAGCCCAGATTGAGATCACAATGGCTATGTCCGGGAGAACCCAGAAACCAAGATCCAATGACGTGGCCAAACTTGACCAAGCTGCGGTGATAAGAGCCCAGACGACAATCATCGGGTTAGGTCTAACTGAAAGATCAATCTCGGAGACAAGGCCCCGTGAATGGTCACCATTTCGCCAAATTGAGGAGCGGGAGGCCCGATCTCAACTTGGGAATCTCCGACATGGCCCAACCACAGCCCCGCAGGAAGCCCCTTCTTTTTGCTACGTCCTTTCGAGAATCGGTGCCCTAAGATCTCTTTTTCTTCGGGCCATTGCACATCTCCGACCACGCCATCCTCAAGATCAACGACCTTGCAAGTAACCAAATCTCGTGAGGGATCAAGCAATCTCATAAACGAACTCAAGAAACCGACTCGCTCGATTCGACCAACGAGAGCTCCGCCACAAGAGACCCAAGAGCCTTCAAGAATCCCAGCTTGGCTCCCCTTCGATAGCCACCAACGCTTGCCTGCAACAGATGTCCGTCCAAATGACATAACACGAGCCATGACATCATCTTTGCCTTCAGCTTCTTGAGGGCCAGCGCTGCGATCGCCGATGAGGACACGCTCCAATTGGTCCATTTTGAAGTCGGGAAGCACCACCAATTGATTCAATTCTTCACTGAAAGCGACTTTTCCGATGGTCAGTTTCCATAAGCCTTGATCATCCAAGTATTGCACCGGACGCCCTAAGAAATCTCGGTGGATGCGGCATCCCTGACGAGCCACCAAACCGAATTCACCACGACCTGACAACAACAAATCTGGTGACGCCCCACGGGGGAGCTTCTCATTTGGCCTTAGTTTCACTTGTCCAGCAACATGGGAGGCTTTGTAAGAGATAAGGCGGACCCGAGACGCGGTCTCCGTGACCAAATCTACAAAACCCAAGAGTGCTTTGTTGTCGTGAACCACGTCTCCCCGGCGAATCCCTTCATTCCATCCCCCTGCGATGAAAATGGAGAAGCGCTTAGCATTAGTAGAAAAAACCCGAAAGCCCTGCCCATTGGGTTCACCCGCTTGAGCCCTCTGCCAAACTTCTCGAAGCCTAAGAGATTGATTTTCCGCCACTGTAGGATCGGGAGGTGGGGGGTTAGTCCAGGAAAACAAAACCCGAGCGGGCCAGGAAAGCACAAGAGCCATCGGATACCGGACTTGATCGAGAAAAGCCGGTTGTCCGATGGTCAAAAAGAAACAGATCGAAATCGCAATTGCGCCGATTTTCGACCTGCCCATGAA